>JAOZOL010000002.1:31656-35118 GCA_029933295.1 Desulfobacterales bacterium
AGAATATCGCCAAGATGGGTATGGATATCTATAATCATATCTCAGTCCTTTCGATTTTTTTTTAAAAATTTGTCATGATGCCTCAGCCAGGTTACGGGCGGTTGCTTCAGCAAAATCAACCGCTTGTGGCGGCATGGACATATTTATATTTGCCAGGGTATCTCCCGGCCGGTGCAGGTGCGGAATCTGCCCTTTTTCATCCTGGGATGAAAGGGTCAGGCTGGGTATGCCGCCCCGTTCAAACCAGATGCTGTCAAAATCTCCGGTATGCCACTCTCCGGTGGTAATGCCGTGGAACCGGTCCTCTTCACGGGCTGTTTTTATGGCTGCATCTACCAGGGGGTTATCATATTTAACCGGTGTGATGCTTCCTGTTTTTGTGATGATTTTAATGTGTCCGCTTCCCAGATTGTCAAAATTCAGCACAAAGGTTTTATTTGTTTTATACTGATTTTTATTTTTTAAATAATAATGCCGTGATCCGACAAGGGAGACTTCTTCGCCGCTGGTCAGCACGACCTCCACATCCCATCCGGGCATGGGATTTTCCCATAATCGCCGGGCCGTTGCCAGGGCAACTGCTGTGCCGGTTGCGTTGTCTGCGGCACCGTTGGTATGCCCAAACCGGAAATAATCAATGCCGGCAATTATTCCCTGGATCACGAAATAAGCGCCCAGGCCATATCTTATCCATGTGAGAATAACATGTTGAAAGCCTATTGCCGTTACGAAAATAACAAGGGGCGTTACCAGCATGATTCCAAGACTGGTCAATAAGGACTGGCGGAAATTTCCCACCATGGAAGGAAGGTAAAGAATAGAAACCGGCGCGGTATCATAGTGGGCCATTAAAATCAGCTTTTTATTTTTGATGCCGTTGGTATTGTTGTTTTTTTGCCCTGATGAAAACCGTCCAATGATATTTTCCGTTTTGACCCTTGGAACAATAAATTGCACCGGCGATGAGCGCCAGTCAAAATAATGAATTGCCATAACAGTAAAGATCAGTGAAATAAAAAAAGCCGGCCAGGGAAAAGGACCTGCCAGAAAAAGCCCGGCGCTGATACCCCCCACAAGCCACCAGACTATCGGCAGATATGTCTTTGGCGAAAGAAAGGGCTGTATTTCAACATCAGCCCCTGATTTGGTCAGCCACTCTTTTATAATCGCGGCGGCCCGGCGTTCCTGTTCGGTGCCGACGCCACGGTGATCAAGAGATGTAAGTTGTTTAAGAATGTCAATTGAATCTGGTTGTGTTTTCGGCAAGGGGTCCATATCTCTCCTCCATAAAATTTACGATGGGATTACCGCGGTAAAATCAAATCATAAACCAAGAAATTTTTTTGCGTCCTCCAGGCCTTTGTCCACGCGTTCAAGAATCTCTTCGGCAATAGATCGGTCGATAATCAGGGGCGGCAGGAGCTGGCTTATCCGGGTGTCGTTGTTCGCGTAAACACTTAAAATTCCGTTGTCATAGAGTGTCTTGGATAGGATGGGGCCGCATTGTTCATTGACCATTTCAATTCCCATCATCAGCCCTAACTGCCGCAGGCCCACTAAAATTTCAGGGTGTTTTGTCTTCAGATGCTCAAATCCGTTTTTAAAAATCATTGAAAGCTCCCGGACATTTTCGAGAAAACCGGGGCGTGACGTGATGTCTAAGACCGCCAGGGCCACCGGGCAACCCGCTTCAGCCCCGCCGAACGTGGAAATATGAACAAAGGGGTCTTTTTGAAAAAAAGATTCCAGTTCCGCCTTAAAACATGTGGCGCTAATCGGGTAAATACCGCCGGACAGTCCTTTTCCTGTGACAAAAATATCAGGAACCACGTCAAAATTTTCAAATCCCCACATGGCCCCGGTCCTTCCCAGACCGGTCTGAACTTCATCGAGAATAAGCAGCGCGCCGTTTTGATGACAAAGGTCGAGAGCATACGCGTAAAAATCCCGGTCTGGAATCGGTATGCCGAAGGTAGCGGGAATGGTTTCAAAAATTACCGCAGCAGTCTTTTCGTCCACAGACTCCTTTAATGCTTCTTTATCATTAAAAGGGATCTGAACAAAATCCGGAAGGTTCGGGCCGAAAGGCTCCCTGTACTTGGCGTCGCCGGTTGCAAGGGCAAGCCCGGTATGCCCGTGATAGGCGCCGTTTGCGGAAATGATTTTTGTTTTACCTGTATATCCCCTGGCCAGTTTTAAAGCCAGATCAATTGCTTCGCCACCGCTGACTCCGAAAACCGTGCATGAAAGATCACCGGGTGACAGCTCAGCAAGCTTTTGGCCGAGCATTGCCCGGGTTTCACTGATTAAATGATGGTTCCCGATATCAAGTTCATCAAGGCTTTGTCTGAGGGTGTCAATGATTTCAGGATGGCGGTGGCCGAGGTTGAAGACGCCGCCGTTGCAATGACAATTGATCAGCCGTTTGGAGGTTTCCGCGTCCCAGACATAAGGCCCCTCTCTGCGTCCAAATACAAAATCAATTCCTACAGCCTTGAAAAACTCGGCTTTTCCGGAAGACACATGGCTTGAAAATCGTTGAAAGATTTTATTTTTGGGGTCTTTTCCGATGTATTTCATAAAATGCCTCCGATTTGAAAAGGTTAACAGGGTTGTCCATAATATTTATTTCACCTGAATTCAGGTGTAAATCTATATCAGGATTTTTCTGAGCATCTCCTTGATCTGTTTTGGTTTGAGGACATCTTTTTCGATCATCCATTGCAGGGCCAGCCCCTCAATCATAGCGAGCAGAGCGGTGGCGGATGTATGCTGTCTGACGGCGGGAATATTTTTAAAAAAAAGATCCGCCAACTGTTGCCGGTATATTCGATACGCCTGTTTCAGTGCGTCCCTGATCGGTTTTCGTTCAAATCCCATCTGTACCAGGTTGTAGAGTACCCGGTTCAGCCCGGGGTCCAGAATCATGGATTCCGCCAGAAAATTTATGGCAGCCGGTATTTTTCGGCTGTCGTTTGGAATTGCCGACAAAAGTTCATTCCACCGGTTATAATAAGTTGTCTGTAGATTTTTTACCAGTTCAGCAATAATCTCGTCTTTGTCGGTAAAGTAATAATGAATTACACCATGAGGCAGGCCGGCACGTTGGGCAATTTTTTTGATGGTGATCCGCTCATGGCCTTTTTCCGCCAGACATTCATATAATGCCTCTATAATCTGTTCTCTGCGTTTATTTGCGTTGCTTTTGCGTCCCAACCGGTTTTCCTTTAAAAAATTGTTTGGTTGACCAACCTAAGTATTAAAATAGAATGATGAGGAATCGAAGTCAATATGTTTTTAAATATTTCAGTTCGTGACATTTAAACAGGAAGAGTGGAAAATTTGCTTTTGAATTTTTTCTTGTTATTCGGCGTTGAATATGCCAATCATAGGACGACTGACATATCAGTCACTGGTATGTTTGGGACTTGTTTTGTGCTAATGGCAACTGAAAGTAAAAAG
>JAOZOL010000350.1:0-1598 GCA_029933295.1 Desulfobacterales bacterium
TTTTATCCCAACTTCTTTTTTAACAACTTATTCACAATCTGCGGATTGGCTTTGCCTTTGGTTTCGCGCATGACCTGGCCCACAAAAAAGCCCATGAGTTTGGCATTGCCGGCTTTAAATTTTTCCACTTCCGCGGGATTGGCATCGATCACCTGATCCACTACCGCTTCAATGGCGGATTCATCAGTCACCTGAACCAGGCCTTTTTCCTCCACAATCGCTTTTGCGGCTTTACCGGATTTAACCATTTCATCAAAAACGGTTTTGGCAATTTTGCCGCTGATGACACTGGTCTCAATCAGGATGAGCAGTTCTGCCAGTTGTGCTGGAGACACCGGGGATTCTTCAATTGATTTTCCTTCTGCATTGAGCAGACCAAGGAGTGTGCCCATGACCCAGTTACTGACTATTTTAGGATTTTCAACCTCTTTGGCGCAATCTTCAAAGTAATCAGCCAGTTCTTTTGCCGATGTCAGGATATCCGCATCATATTCGGGAAGGGCATATTCATCGAGGAACCGGGCCTTTCTGGCTTCCGGAAGCTCGGGAAGACGTTTCCGAACCGATTCGATCCATTCGTCATCAATTACCAGCGGCACCAGGTCCGGGTCGGGAAAATACCGGTAATCATGGGCTTCCTCTTTGCCCCGCATGGATATTGACCGGTTCCCGGCGCTGTCCCACAACCGGGTTTCCTGGACCACGTCGCCGCCGTCTCCGATCACCATTTTCTGACGTTTAATTTCATAGGCAATGGCGCTTTCAACATATTTAAAGGAATTTAAATTTTTCAATTCAGCCCGGGTGCCGAACGGTTCGGTTCCCCTGGGGCGAATGGACACATTGGCATCGCACCTGAAACTCCCTTCCTCCATATTGCCGTCACTGATGCCCAGATACCGGAGAATGGATCGAACCTGGCGAAGATAGGCACCGGCTTCTTCGGGCGACCGGATATCCGGTTCGGAAACAATCTCGATCAGCGGCGTGCCGGTGCGATTAAAATCGACCCTGCTCACCGGCCGGGTCGGATCGTGTATCAGTTTACCGGCATCTTCCTCCATATGAATCCTCGTTATCCCGATTCTTTTTTTAGTGCCGTCTTCCATAGTAATATTCACATGCCCGTGTTCGGCAATGGGAAGTTCATACTGGGATATCTGGTATCCTTTGGGAAGGTCGGGGTAAAAATAATTTTTCCTGGCAAACCGGCTTTGATGGGCAATGGTGCAGTCTGTTGCAAGGGCCATCCTCATGGCATACTCCACAACCGTTTTATTTAAAACCGGCAACACCCCCGGCATGCCCAGGCACACGGGGCAAACATGGGTATTGGGATCAGCGCCGAATTTCGTTGAGCAGGAGCAAAAAATTTTTGTATTTGTTTTAAGCTGGGCATGAACTTCCAGACCGATAACCGGTTCAAATTCCATTTTTTTTCCTTAACATACCTTAAACAGAAATTGGACTTCCAAACAACTCATTCATAATCGTTTGGAATGATTGATAAATTATTTTTCTCGTACAGTGGTAATTCATTACCATGAAAAGCTTCCAACGAACTTCTTTTCCAGATTGAATAGTGACATCTTTAAAAA
>JAOZOL010000350.1:1698-3134 GCA_029933295.1 Desulfobacterales bacterium
CTTTAAAAACCGTTTCTTTGAAGATGAACAATACCGATTGAGATACACAATACCTTACAAAACCATCAAGACTTTTTTATGTGATAAATTGCACCACATCGTCAACCTTTATTTGACATATGATTCCAATGAAAGATATATTATTATCCTTTTGATTAACAAATGGAGTTTAAAATAAAATAATGAAATTTTTTTTATGTGTCATCGGTATGGTTATGATTCTTGAAGGACTTCCCTATTTTGCGTTCCCTGAAAATATGAAGGAAATGATGCGAAAAGTATTGGATCTCCCGGATGATATCCTGCGAAAATTTGGATTTATCCTGATGCTTGCGGGGCTTACTTTCGTGTACATCGGTAAACTTTAATGTATTCTTTATCCGATTATGACTACACACTCCCTGAAAAACTGATCGCCCAGAAACCGGCAAACCGCAGGGAGAATTCCAGAATTCTCCGCTTAGACCGTACCACTGGAAATTTTTCCGACCACCGGTTTTTTAAACTCGTTGATATGTTAAAATCAAATGATGTGCTTGTTGTTAATAACACAAAGGTGATTCCGGCACGGCTTTTCGGGCATAAGGAAACCGGCGGGAAAGTGGAAATCCTGATTATCAACTATGCAACCGCCACGCAGCATACCCAGACAAACAAAAAAATTGAATTTGAATGTCTGGTAAAGGCGTCAAAAACGCCTAAGGTCGGCACCCGTATGGACTTTGGGCCGGATTTACAGGGCATTGTCTCTTTTGTTCACCAACGAACCTGCACCATCAAATTTCTCAGCAAAAAGCCCTTTGATGAAATACTTGACCAACTCGGTGTCATGCCCCTGCCGCCATATATTAAAAGAGAGCAAGCGTCTGATCCCAAATGGCATGACAGGACAAATTACCAGACGGTTTATGCAAAAAACAAAGGTGCGGTCGCAGCACCCACTGCCGGGCTGCATTTCTCAAATGAGATGATCAACCGTTTAAAAGAAAAAGGTGTCTCAATTGCGACGATTACGCTTCATGTGGGATACGGCACATTTATGCCGGTGCGGGTTAAAGATATTCGAACCCACCAAATGCATTCAGAACAATTTAATATTTCAGAAGAAACAGCCGACACCATTAACTCGGCCAAAAAAAATGGCCGGCGCATTGTGGCCGTGGGCACCACATCCGTAAGAACGCTGGAATATGTTTCCGATGAAAACGGCCACATAAAATCCGGAACCGGGAACTGTGATCTGTTCATCTATCCGGGGTATCAGTTTAAATGTATTGACGCCATGATTACCAATTTTCACCTGCCAAAATCCACATTGCTGATGCTTGTTTCCGCATTTGCCGGACGAAAATATATTTTAAATGCTTATAAAGCCGCCATAGAGGATAAATTTCGATTTTACAGCTATGGGGATGCGATGTTTATTGAATAACTTA
>JAOZOL010000055.1 GCA_029933295.1 Desulfobacterales bacterium
TATGTTAACATTAATTGTTTTGATTTTATTTTCATTATCGGCTATTTTTTACACACAATCAGCGTTCACATATTAAGTATAATACAGAATATTTTACATTTGCTGAAACAATTTAAAATCGTTATCGTTAACCCTGAAATAATCTACGATGCCGTTGCCTGCTGCATCCTTAATCGAATAGCATTCTGGGATTCGATTATCGTGACGGCGCAGAGAGTGCCTGCTGCGAAAAAATATGGACGGAAGACTTAAACAACGGGCAAATTATTCACGGTGTGAAAATAAAAAATTCATTATGAACGAAAAAAAAAGTTTTATCAAATTCATCCAATTATGGATAATTATTATTATCGTAATGATTGGTGGAAGCATAATTGTTCTTGATATTATAAGCTCCTCTCAGGATTTCAACTTCCGCGCGGATCAAATGCGGTCAGATTATATATCCCGCCAAAAACAGACAATCAAACAGGAAGTTATACAGGTTGCGGACAGAATTCGTCATGAAAAGGCACAAAGTGAGCGCTTGACAAAAAATAAGATCAAATCAAGGGTTTATGAGGCGTGTGCCATTGCTCAACATATTTACCAACAGAACCAGGCAATTGAGAACAAGTCTAAAATTCAACAAATGATCTTAAATGCATTAAGACCCATCCGGTTTGAAAATAAAAACGGCTATTATTTTGCGGTGTCAATGGACGGAGTTGGGCAATTATACCCGGTTCGGCCGGAACTGGAAGGAAAAAACCTGATCGGTTTACAGGATGTTAAAGGCAATTTTATTATCCAGGATGAAATCAATGTAATCAAAAAATCAGGGGAAGGATTTGTGACAGACTTCTGGCCCAAACCCGGGAAAGACCCTTCGACCGCTTATAAAAAAATATCCTTTGTTAAATATTTTAAACCATTGGACTGGTATTTCGGGGCCGGTTTGTATGTTGATGATGTTGAGAGCCGGATAAAAGCAGATCTGCTCTCAGACATCAGCAGGATTCGGTTTGGAAAGGAAGGATATATTTTTGTTAACAGATTAAATGGGGATGCGCTGGTATCAAATGGAAAACTTGTTATCGGAACGAAAAAACTATGGGAGGTATTTAATAACCATCCGGAAAAAATAAAAAATATCTTTAAAAAGGAGCATAACGCAGCTTTAAAACCCGGCGGTGATTATATTTATTACTATCTCATTAAATTAACCAATCCAACCAAACAATCGCCAAAAGTATCTTTTATTTACGGAATTCCTGAATTCAAATGGCTTGTGGGTGCCGGCGTGTATCTTGATGATGTGGAAACGGTGATTGCCCGGATGCAAACCGAATTAACCAAGCAGATCAAAACAAAAATGCTCTATTCCTTCCTGGTTACTCTGAGCATTGTTGTTTTTTCCCTTCTTTTATTCAACTGGTTGAACCGCAAGCTGAAAAAAGATTTCAACCTGTTTATCTCGTTTTTTAACCGTGCGGCCCTTTCTGATGAAGAAATTGACCGGGACCGGATTCAATTTTATGAACTTGACCGGATGGCGGAAAACGCCAACAAGATGCTTGCGGATCGCAAACAGGCGGAGAAAGCTTTCATTAATGCTGCCAAGGATTGGCAAATCACCTTTAACTCCACAAACGATGCCATCTGGATTCAAGATCAGGAATCTTACATACTCCGCTGCAATGGGATGACGGAGAAGATATTACAACAACCGGCCGACAAGATAATCGGCAAACACTGCTGGGAGGTTGTCCACGGTACGTCCCAGCCGATTCCAGGGTGCCCTTTTCAACGGTCACAAAACAGTCTGCAACGGGAAATGATAGAATTGCAGATAGGTAAACGGTGGTTTCAAGTCACCACAGATCCAATCCTGAATGAAACCGGCGGATTTACCGGTGCTGTTCATTGCATCAGGGACATCACCGAACACAAACAGATGGAAAATATGCTACGGGCAAGCGAGATGCAATACCGCCTTCTTGCAGACAATATATCCGATGTTATCTGGACCATGGACATGGAGCAACAGCTCACCTATTTCAGCCCCTCGATTCTAAAATTTCGCGGATACACGCCAGAGGAGGCTCTGCAAATATCTGTAGAAAATTCGTTGACGCCTGAATCCTATGAGCGGGCTGTTTTTGCTATAATGGAAGAAATTGCCTGCGAAGGTAAACCCGGGGTTTCTCCGGATCGCTCTATAACTCTTGAAATTGAGCATATTCGAAAAGACGGCACAACGGTCTGGGGTGAATTGACAACATCTTTTATTCGGGATGAAGACGGTTCGCCCACCGGCATTATAGGCATCACACGCGACATCGACGAACGCAAGCGTGCGGAAAAAACACTGCGGGAGAACGAGCAACTCATAATCAGTGTATTTGAAAGCATTCAGGATGGTATTAGCGTGCTGGAGCCGGATCTGACAATCCGCCTTGTCAACAAAGTAATGAATCAGTGGTATTCGCAAAATCTGCCACTGAAAGGGAAAAAGTGCTATGAATGCTATCGCAATGCCGATAAACCGTGTGAGCCGTGCCCGAGTATTCGCTGTCTTAAATCCGGCAAAACAGAATGGAATGTAATGCCAGGACTCCCTGGGTCTTCGACCGAGTGGATTGAGCTTTTCAGTTATCCGATTAAAGACCCCGATTCGAATGAAATAACCGGAGTAGTTGAATTTGTTCGAGATATTACCATGCGCAAGCGTGCGGAAGAAAAGCTCAAGGAAAGCGAGCAAAAATATCGTCTGTTAGCGTATAATATAACCGATACTATCTGGGTATTGGATATAGATACATTACAATTTTTCTATGTCAGCCCATCGGTCTCAGGCATTACCGGTTATAGCGCTGAAGAAACAACAGGTCGTTACCTGAAGGATATATTAACGCCTGCGTCCATGGATCTTGCAACCAAAGCAATTAACAAACAACTGATTGTGGATAATTCAGGCATGGCAAAACCGCTCACACTGGAACTGGAGCATTACCGTAAGGACGGTTCCACCGTCTGGGCAGAGGTTACCACGCGATTTATCCGTAACAAAGAAGGCCGTCCCACCAAAATAATGTGTGTTACAAGAGATATCACAGAACGCAGAGCACTTGAAGCTCAGCTTCGCCAGGCCCGTAAAATGGAATCCATCGGCACTCTGTCAGGGGGAATTGCCCATGATTTTAATAATATCCTCAGTATAATGATCGGCAACACGGAACTGGCTTTAGATAAAGTGCCGGAAAGCAATTCAGTCCATACTAATCTTGAAGAGATCAAAACCGCAGGCCTGCGGGCAAAAAATATCATAAGTCAGCTTCTGTCATTTTCCCGCAAAACAGAACAGAACCTGAAAGCAGTAGCCATTGTTCCGGTTATCAAAGACGCCATACAATTTTTACGCTCAACCATTCCCACCTCCATCGCTATTCACGCAGACATTATTGACTCAGGCGAAACCGTTTTGGCCGACCCGGTTGGGCTCAATCAGATCATTATGAACCTGTGCATCAACGCGTCCCATGCCATGGAACAGGCCGGAGGAATTCTTACCGTAAACGTGAAATCCGTAATTTTAGAAAACACGTCAGACAAAAACGAGCCGGACTTAGCCCCGGGCGATTATGTCAAGATAATTGTCAGCGATACAGGCCAGGGGATTAATCACAAAATCATCGACAGAATTTTTGATCCGTATTTTACCACCAAGGACGTGGGAAAAGGTTCCGGCATGGGACTGGCGATAGTTCACGGCATTGTTAAAAACTATAACGGTTCAATTTCAGTTGAAAGCGAGCCTGGAAAAGGCACGGTGTTTTCAATACTGTTGCCGAAGATTACCGGACAACCGGAAATAAAAACAGAACCAACAATGGATTTTCCCACGGGCACCGAGACCATTCTTTTTGTGGATGATGAAGAGTCCATCATGAATCTGGGTCCTCTGATGTTAGAACCCCTGGGATATAAAGTTGACGCAACCATGTCTCCGGCAAATGCGCTTAAACGGTTTAGTTCCAATCCGGATAATTATGATCTTGTAATTACCGACATGACCATGCCGGAAATGACGGGTGTTGCACTGGCAGAAGAACTCCTGCGCATCCGTCCCGACATTCCGATTATCATCTGCACCGGACACAGCCCGCTCATTGATGAAAAAAAGGCCAAAACAATAGGTATCGCCGCCTTTGTCATGAAACCGGTAACCATACAAAAAATAGCGAAAATCATCCGGCAGGTTTTAAAAAAAAGACCTGCTCATTCCAGCAAATCCAAATAATCAAATTTTTCCATTTTTGCCATGATGCCTTCCATAAAATCATCCGACAAATCAAAAAGCATTTCTCCATAACTGTCAAAATATAGAAATTGTTTTAACAATAGCGTAAATTCACGCGGGAACCGGATACCATGCACTTCAGCGATCCTTACAATTTCCATAAGGGACTGCTCCGGCTCGGACAAATCGGGCAGGGAATCAGAAAGCGGATCGGTTATCAATGATTCACCAGCTAAATAAAAAGCCTCAAGGTCCTTTGCGAGCTGGTCCGTATCCACTTTATTTCGCGTCATGCCGATAATCAGCATTGATTCGGCCATGTTTTTATAGTCATACATCATCATGGATTTTATCAATGAATTTACACCATCCTGGGTTTTTTTTGAAATGCGGCCCACAATGCCAAAATCAATAAAGCCCACACGCCCGTCATCCAGTATCATTATATTTCCGGCATGAAGGTCCGCATGAAAAAGTTCACACCCGGAGATACTTTTCAACCAGGTCTCAAAAGCAGCGCCAAGGATTTTCTGTGGCTGATCCGTGGATTTCAAAAATTGTTCCCGATCCGTTAAAGGGATGCCATGGAGCCGTTCCATGGTCAAAACGCGTGGGGATGTTGCCCGGTAATATACCCTGGGGGTGACCACTTTTTTATTTTTCGTATTTTCCAAAAATTTGGAAAAAATTTCTATATTTTCCGCTTCCTTTATAAAATCACATTCTTCTAAAACGGTTTTACGAATTTCAGATAACATGCCGACAAGGGATGCATGTTTAAAAGCGGGCATAATCCGTTCAAGAATATTAGCAGCAATAAAAAGAAAATTCAGATCAGTTACGAGAATATCTTTAACACCGGGACGTTGAATTTTAATCACCACATCTTCCCCGGTAACCAGCCTGGCTGCATATACCTGTGCAATGGATGCGGAGGCCAGCGGCACGGGATTGATTTTGGCAAAAATATCCTTCATATAACCGGGGCCCAGCTCTTTTTTTAAAATTTTTTCCATGTGCTTAAACGGCACCGGTATGGTCTGGTCCAGGCATCGTTGAAACTCTCTCACATATATTTCCGGAAACAAAGACGGGGAGCTGGCGATGAGCTGGCCGATTTTAATATAGGTTGCTCCCATGCGTTCAAATGCCCTGCGCATCAAAACCGGAGGGGCGGGACGATCTCCCAGAATCCAGTCCAGTCCTGTTTTGCCAAGGGCAAATCCTGTCTGCCGGACGCGATGTAAACTATTATAGCCAAACATGGCTGCGGCAGGGAGTTTAGAAACAGTTTTAAGAATCATTCAATCAGTCCAATCAATGTATTTAACGATGCTTGTTTATGTTTTAATGGTTCATCTGTTATTACCGCACGGTTTATCAACGCTTCCGGTTTAATCAACGCTTCCGGGCCTTTTCCCGGTAAAATGCATAATCTCAAATTGATGGTTTCCATACCCCCGGTTTCAAACTGGGGACACGAAATATATTCTGCGCCTCGCCACTTTTCACCGATCAGGGTCATTAAAAAACGCTCCATTTCTTTTTTGAACGATACCGGCTGCTCCAATGAAACGCTTTCAAAAAAACACACATCTTCCACTGCATCAGTAGCAATGATCTCATTAAATACGATACGGCTTCCGGTCACTAAAAAAGAAGGTACATAATCATCTTTCTGCATCACCGTCAACCATGCGGCCATACGTTGATCTGGCATATAAGCGCCTGCGTCGTTATCAAACAGACTCCCTTTGGAAATATCCAGCACCCTGTCCTCTCCGGTTATACTTTTAAACAGATCCAACTCATCATCAATCGATAAAGCCAGCTCATGGTCAATGTCACTCTGTTGCACATCCAGTTCCTGGGCCATGAAAAGAAACAGTCTGGCCAGAAATACGGGATCAGGCGCCGGCTCTTCATCTTTGCTGTCTTTTTTTATGTCCGTACTGATCTGCGCGGCAAAGGAGGTGTTGTAAAATCCTTTATTAAAAATGTTTTTTAATGAAACGCCTTCGCTCTGATGAAGGCGCCCCCATTCTTTAAATTCCGTACAAAATTTGATCAGCCGATCATCGTCATCTTTCACCGGAACCCGTATTTCAATCAGACCGTCTTTTTCCAAACGGCGAATCGATTCCGGAATTGCAGAAAAATCCGGTTGATAAATAATAACACGGCCGAAGATTGAATTAATTTTCTTTACAACCGATTCTTTGATGTATGTAAACGGAAAATATGTCGGGTTCATAATTTAAAAACCTTTGATTTTCGAATCCTGTATCTCGGCACCCAGTGCGCGCAACTCTTCCCGTATCTGGTCCGCCCGCTGAAAATCACCGGATTTTCTGGCATGCTCCCTTTGTTCCATAAGGGAACGAAGCCGGGGATCAATCTTTTTAGGAAAAAAATCAAATATTTTAACAACTTCATCCACGCCTTTAAAAGCGTTGATTAATTTTGCAGCACCCTCAGTGCCTATTTGACGATTTTTGTTCAGAATATTAATCTGTTTAATACTGTTAAAAATAACCACCAGGGCATGGGGAAAATTCAAATCATCATCCATGGCATTAATAAAACCCTGTTTTATATCAAATGCCAGCTGATCGATATCGGCTGAATCGATTCCACCTGCAATACCAAGCAACGCATGGACACAGGCATCAATCCGCTTTAACGCGCTTTTAACCTGAATCAGCCTTTTTTTTGAAAATGTCAGGGGCTTGCGATAATGATTGGATACCAGCCAGAATCGAATCTCCCTGGCCGTAACACCGTCTTTCATCAATTCATCGAGTGTCGGCAGGCTCGACTTCAGCCCATCAACAGGTTTCTCTTCAACGGAAACCCGTTCACAATGGATCCAGTATCTGGCAAGGGGTTTTCCGGTGATGGCCTTGGCAATGGCAAGTTCATTCTCATGGTGCGGGAATACGAGGTCACGGCTGCTGGTGTGAATATCATAGGATTCGCCCAGATATTTCATGGACATGGCGGCGCATTGAAGATGCCATGACGGTCTGACATTCCCCCACTTTGTATTCACATAAACGCCTCTCTTTAACTCCGAAAGCTTTGCCCGTTTCAATAATGTAAAATCCCGGGGATTGTTCTTTTCATATTCATCCAGATCAACTGTTGCGCCGAGTTTTATCTTATCAAGATCAATACCGGATAATTTTCCATATTCGGGGAATCCCCCGATATTAAAATATAACGACCGGAGCTTTTCATATGCAGCCCCTTTATCCATCAGCTTTTGAGCAAGCTCGACCATGTCATTCACATGATCGCTTGCCCTGGGATATTTTACTGCGGGTTTGATGCGAAGCGTTTTCAAGTCCTTTTTAAACAGATCAATATATTTTTGGGTGAATTGAAAAAGTGCCTCTCCGGCGGATTCAGCCCCCTGAATCGTCTTATCATCGTAATCCGTAATGTTCATAATATGGGTGACCGCATACCCCCGGAAACCGAGATACCGGCACAGTAAATCTGAAAAAACAAACCGCCGGCATTCCTCTATGTTCATCCGGGCGTTTGCCGTCGGCCCGCACGAATAAACAGATACTTTTCCGGGCTGAATCGGTTCAAGCGGCTCTTTGGAGCGGCTCATGGTGTTAAACACCCGGAGATCGACCTTTTTTTTGACAGCAAACAACGGTGTGCTCAAATACCGCTCTCCGCTGTCCGGAAAGATGACAACAATTGTTCCGCCATCCATTTTTTCAGCTTCCCTGGCAGCAATCACCATGCCGGCACCACTGCTCATGCCCACAAAAAGCCCTTCCTCTTTGCCAAGGCGCCGGGTCATTTCAAACGCCTCTTCATCATCAATATTAACTATTTCATCAGGCAATTGCTTATCAAAAATCTCAGGGCGGTATGCCTCTTTTAAATTTTTCAACCCCTGGAGTTTATGACCGAGATACGGCTCCACGCCGATAATTTTGACATTTGGATCAAATTCATGAAACCTCTTGGCAAGCCCCATAAGGGTTCCGGTTGTTCCCATGGTCGCAATGATTTTTTCTACTTTTCCGCCGGTCTGTTGGATAATCTCTTCTGCGGTTCCGGAGTAATGGGACATCCAGTTCGCCTCATTATTAAACTGGTCTGTCATAAAATATTTATCAGGATCTTCACGAACAATACGATACACTTCTTCTATGGCACCGTCGGTTCCCAGATGACCCGGCGTCAATAAAATTTCAGCGCCCCGGGCCGCTAAAATCATGCGGCGCTCAATGCTTGCAGCTTCAGACATAGCCAGAAGCAGCTTGTACCCTTTGATGGCACATACCATTGCCAGTCCGATTCCAGTATTGCCGCTTGTGGCTTCAATGACTGTTTTATCGGGCGTCAGGCGGCCCGATTTTTCACCGGCTTCAATCATATAAAGCGCCGGCCGGTCCTTGATCGACCCGCCGGGGTTCACATATTCAATTTTTGCTAAAATGGTAACCGCAGGATTTGGATTCAACCGCTTTATTTCAACAAGCGGCGTGTTACCGATGGCATCTAAAATCGAATGATGCATTCACATTTTCCTTAATATCAAAAATTCTTTTAACTTTCCGATAATGGCTTCCCGGACCAAAGCCTCTTCAACAGATGCATCAATCACGACAAACCGATCCGGTTCTTTTTTAGCAAGTTTGAGATAACCCTTTCGAACATTTTCATGAAAACACAACTTCTCTTTTTCAAACCTGGTTTCCATGACGGATCGTGACCCGTTATTAATCTGATTCCATGCGCGTTCAAGGCCGAGTTCAGGCGGCAGGTCAAGGATAAATGTAATGTCAGGTTCAACGCCTTTAAGAACGAGTTTATTTAATTGATGTATCAGGTCAATATCGACGCCTCTTGTAAACCCCTGATATACTGTTGTCGAATCACAAAACCGGTCGCAAATCACTATCTTTCCGGATTCAAGCGCAGGCGCGATGAATTCCTTAATATGCTGCACTCTATCCGCAGCATATAGCAACAATTCCGCCAACGGATCAATACTCTTGTTTTCGGGATCAAGCAGAATCGAACGGATTTTCCCTCCAATCACAGTACCGCCGGGTTCTTTGGTAATCACGCATTCATGCCCCAAATCCTTCAGATGCGCAGCAATATAATTGATCTGGGTCGTTTTACCGGAGCCTTCTATCCCTTCAAGAGTAATAAGCATTTATTAAATCCATTGCGTAACAATTCTGATTGATATATTTTTTCATTACTTAGACACTAATGCGCACACCAGTTCTATGGCCTTATAATCCTTGACTTTTTTAGTTATTCAGGTTTTTATACTGAAATTTTACTATGTCTTCAAGGTATTATTCGATAAATCAATAAATGGCAACCTTTTGAACTTACAAAAATATACCAAATTCATGCCAGCGTTTAAATACAAAAAAAAATCGCGATTCCTAAAACCATTTTTAATCATGTGGATTTATGTGGTTGTTCATATCATTTTCGGAATCTCTTACACTGCAATGGCAGATATACTGACCACAAAAAACATCAACACGTCTGAAACGCCCTGGCGAATCAATGCACAACATATCACTTACGACAAGGAAACAAATATTTATACAGCATTCGGTGATGTAAAAATTTATAAAGATGAAAAAACACTTTCAGCCGAATCTGTGATATTCAATCATGACACCATGGAAGCGGCAGCAAAAGGAAATGTTCTTTTAACCGTAGGAGCCGACACCCTTTTTGGTGATAAAATAAATATCAACCTCAACACAGGTGTCGGCGCCATATATAATGGGCGTATCTTTATTGAACAAAAGCATTTTTTTATTAAGGGCGATAAAATCCTGAAAACAGGTGAAAACACCTATTCAATCGTTAAAGGAAGTCTGACAGCCTGTGACGGGGAGACGCCGGCCTGGCAAATTACCGGAAAAAATTTAGATATAACACTTGAGGGATATGGTTCCGTCAAACACGCAACGCTGTGGGCAAAAAAAATACCGGTTTTTTATGTCCCGTACCTGACTTTTCCGGTAAAACTCAAACGGCAATCCGGTTTACTGCCTCCCCAGATCGGTTACTCAAACAGAAACGGCATTGAATTTATTCAGCCCTATTACTGGGCCATCAACCAGAGTTCCGACGCGACTTTCTACTATCATCACATCCAGGAAAGAGGCGAAAAGGGCGGAGTTGAATATCGATATGCTTTGAGCCGGCAATCCAAGGGCACGCTTATGATTGACAGTTTAAATGATCGAAAAAAAGATGATGGCACCGGGGATTCAAGCCATGACTGGGGCTACACGAATGATACTAAGTTACGGGAAAATTCGGACCGGTACTGGTTCAGAGCAAAACTCGACCAGGACCTTCCCTGTGATTTTACTGCAAAATTAGACATTGATGTTGTCAGTGACCAGGATTATCTTCGTGAATTTTCAGATGGGTACACCGGCTATGATAAAACAAAAAGCTATTTTAACAAAGAATTTGGACGTGACCTTGACGACGATGATGATCCGGTCAGGGAAAACAGTCTGACTTTCACCAGATCATGGTCACAATATAATTTTAATGCCCAGGTGAAATGGTATGATAATGTCATCAAGCGCCGCCAGGAAAATACAGACAACACCCTGCAACAGCTCCCTTCCGTGATGTTTAATGCACTAAAACAGCCCCTGATAAACAGCCCTTTTTTTATCAATATGGACTCTGAATATATAAATTTTTTCAGAAAAGACGGTGACACCGGACAACGCATTGATCTTCACCCTAGAATCTATCTGCCGTTAAGATTTCATAACTATTTTACATTTGAACCTTCTGCAGGGTTTCGCCAGACAGTCTGGTATGAAGACAAGGACTCATCCGGCTCAACGGGCGAAAATGGAGACGATTATCACCACAGGGAAATTTATGATTTAAAAGCAGACCTGTCCACAGATCTGTTTAATGTCTTTGACATGCAGGGAAAACCGGTTGACAGGATTAAACATACTATCACGCCAAGATTGGAATACAGCTATATTCCCGACCTTGATCAGGCAAAATATCCGTTCTTTGACAATATCGACCGCATCGACCCGGAAAATTTGATGACCTTCTCCATAACTAATCTACTGATATCCAAAACCAATAATGATGAACCGATTGATAATAATGCCAGGGCAAAAGACATCAAAAAAGCATCTGCAGCAGAGAGCTATAATCAGTTCTTCCGGTTCAAAATTGAACAATCATACGACTTTAACAAAGAAAACAAACCCGACGAAAAGCCCTTTTTACCGTTATACGCAGAACTTGACGTAACTCCCGTAGACATTATAACAATTCATGAAGAAGCGGAATGGAGCCATGATCATGGCCATTTTATATCCCATAATATTTATTGTAAGCTGAGAGACAACCGCAACGACCATCTGCTTATTGAACACCGATACATCCGCGACGACAGCCAATCCATTTATCTTGATTTTAACGGCGCCATAACAGATAAAATCAGTATATTTGGAAATTACGAAAGGAATCTGGATGACGGGGATGATATTGAAACCGCTTTTGGATGCATGTATCAGGCCCAGTGCTGGGCAGCTGAGCTTTCCTTCAGCAACGAAGATGATGATATAAAAATAAGCGGCATGATAACCCTGTATGG
>JAOZOL010000351.1 GCA_029933295.1 Desulfobacterales bacterium
CATTATTTTTTGGGTATCCCCGAGGAATCCGTATTCTCTGCTGTCTGTTTTTTCGTGATACCCTGAGAATCCGGAATAATGACAATGGTGGCCGAATGCTGGTTGTTTAAGTATTTTTTCGCCAGGTTTTCAATTTCGTTTACGGTAATGGCGGCATAATCTGTTTCAAATGTCCGGCACCAGTCCAGCTGTTCCGGGTGACGGTTTGAGCCGTTCAGTACACTTTGAAGCCAGTAATTGTTTGTTTTTACCCTCTCTTTAATGGATGTGAGGATCGGCTTAATGGCCCGGTTTAATTCGTCCGGTTTGATTCCGCCGGCGACGATGGCATCAATTATTTGTCGGACGGTTTTAGTCACCGTTTCAGACGCGTCCGGATCGATCTGCACCACTGCGTGGAAAAGACCATAGTCCTTAAATGCGCGGCTTGGATCATTGTACGCATAATATGAATACGCGACGCCCATTTTTTCCCGGATATCTATACGCATCCGGTCTGAGAGTACCTGGGATAATACCGAAAGTCTTCTGTTGCGGCGAATGTTCCAGAAATCCCCGGTCAGAAAGGATACATCCACCATCCCTTTGGGGATAATTGTCGGCACGGCAATGGTTAAGGATTCGCCTGCGGGAAAAACCGGCCGTCTGGATTCATCTGCGACGGTTTTTGTTGATCGGGGGGCAAGGCTTCCAAGGTACACAGCGGCTGCCTCAATGACCGATTCAACATCAAGATCCCCCACAATGGAAATCTCTATGGGAGCATTGGCAAGGGCGGGTTTTATCCATTTTTTAACATCATCAAGGGTATTTCTGGAAAATGTATCAAAATCCGGAAGTCCGAACCGGGCATCGCCACCGGCCAGAAATTGGGAACCTTTTAATGCCATGCCGCCCATGATTGAATGTGCCAGCGAATCATATCGCTGGGCAAATTGATCAAGAGCCAGTGAATAGGCATCTTTTCTGAAGCCCGGATCAACGAGATAGGCATGATAAAGCTGGAAGAGCAGGGTGGTTTCATCTGTTACCGTATTTCCCGAAAGCACAAAAGAATCCTCGTCAACCTGAAACGAAACATGGGTATTTTTTCCGGTCAGCGCCTGTTTCAGCTCATCTTTTGTCAGTTGTCCCAGTCCGCTTAAATTGACGACTTTCTGGCTGAGTTGTCCCAGTCCGGGTTTTTTTTCCGGTTCTTCAATTTTTCCATTGCCGAAAATAAGCGCGGCCGAGACCTGATTGGCTTTAAAGTCAGTCTGTTTTATGTTGAGTTTGACGCCGTTTTCAAATTCTATGCGGACAATGCCCAGATCAGAAATGATTTCACGGGTTTTTATATTGCCGGGGTGCGCTGGTTCCTGCAGGTAGGGAAAATTAACTTTCGTTTTTTCCAGGGGCTTTTCAACCGGGGTTTGAGTGCTCGCATTGTAAATCGTCAGGATCTGATTCTCAGGCGTAAACGATTTATTGCCTGGTTGATCGTTTGGTTGACCTTTCAAATCTGCATTTCCGGTGACCATGATTAACCGTTGGTCCGGCGACCATTCATTGATTAAGACTTCATGGAGTTCGCTTGGCAAAGCAGCTTCGATGATGGGGGCTTTCAACGTTTTTTTCTGAACAGGTGATTGAAAGACCCGGATGTTGTTTAAGCTGCCGATGATTTGCCTGGCAAGGCTTCGGCTTTCACGGGTGGATGACGCTTTTACCGCTTTATCCAATTGTGATAAAAACGTTTTTTTTGCAAGATCAATTTCCGATTGAGTAAATCCGTAGGTTAAGGCTTTCCGCAGTTCCTGTTCAATGGTTGACAGTGTTTTTTTCCAATTTTCCGGCGCACAGTCCGCACTGATATCCGTCGCTTTCAGATAATGCAGAAAAATGCCTGAACTGATTGAAGCGCTTGTGAAAGGCGTATCCGGGTTGTTCGCCATTTCGGCCAATCTTTTATTAATAATGTGCTTGGCCATTGCGGAAAGGAGCAGTTGTTTTTGTAGCTTTTTTGAATCCGGCGGATTGATTTGTTTTGTGATGGTTTCAATGGTAACCGTGGTGTTTCCGGCTTCGGGTTCAAAATGATAAAAAGGTTTAAGACCCGTGTGATTTATTTCCCCGGGGGAGGGATACCCGTGTTCAGGTGCCCGTGGCGAAATCGATTCAAATTTTTTGGCAATAATGGATTCAGCAGTTTTTGTGTCAAAGTCACCCACCAGAATCAGGATCATCTTTTCCGGTCGATACCATGTGTCGTAAAATGTTTTTAAGAGTTGCCGGTCTGCGTTTTGGATCACCTCTTTGGTGCCGATGGGAAGCCGGTTCGGAAGCAGGGCCTGGGGCAGTTCAAAGTTAAATGTGCTTTCAAACGTTCGGAAACCCACCGAGTCCCGGGTCCTTTTTTCAGATAAAATGACCGGGCGTTCATTATCAACTTCAGTTTCAAGAATTAACGCACCGGCAGCGTAATCTCTTAAAACAAGGAGCCCGTTTTCCAGACTCTTTTCATCTCCTTTCGGCAGGTCAATATCATATACCGTGCTGTAAAACCCGGTATGGGCATTGGCATCCGCACCAAATTGCATACCGATGCTCTGGAAATATTTAACCAGTTCGCCGGGTTTAAAATGCTCTGATCCGTTAAACACCATATGCTCAAGGAAATGCGCCACGCCGCGTTCTTTATCTGTTTCAAGCATGGAACCGGCCTGAACATATAAATGCATACTTACCCGGTTTTCGGGCCTTTTGTTGTTCATTAATATATACCTGAGCCCATTGGATAATTGCCTGTATATGACAGTCGGATCGGGTTCCAGGTCACTGATTTCATGTGCCCAGTTTTTTGCGGGGTTGAAAATGGCATCAGCCGAATCAATGGATAACTCAGGCTTTGGGTTTTCCTTTGCAGGGGACTTGGTGGTGTTCTGGAAAAAAGAGGAGCAACCACATAATATAATTAAAAAAATTATACACGTTATTAATTTTTTGGAAAAAACAGGTTTCATTGAGATACTCCCGCATGGCGATTTTAAACAAATTCGTTGGATTTATAAATTCTCAGATCCAAAATTCATATTCATATACGCCCCCATGCCAAAAGTCAATGTGCGGTTTTGAGT
>JAOZOL010000056.1 GCA_029933295.1 Desulfobacterales bacterium
TAATTCATTACCATGAAAAGCTTTTTATTAATCATTAACCATAAAGAGGATATATGCCTTCCATACGAACAAAATTTTCCGTTGGGTTATTCGTAATTCTCGGCATGACAATAGTAATTGTATCTGTCCTCTGGCTCGGGATGTCACAGTATTTTAAGGAAGGACGGCATTATGTGGCCTTTTTTGATGAATCCGTTCAAGGCCTTAAAAAAGATTCAGCGGTCAAATACCGGGGAGTTGAGATTGGACTGGTGGAAAACATACGTGTGGCCCCGGACGGCAAACTGATTCGTATTTTATTTAATTTAGATGAGCCGTTAAAAGACAGCGATAAAATGGTGGCCCAGATTAAATCCATCGGCATCACGGGAATTATGTTTGTTGAACTGGAACGGATGAAACCGGCAGATCACCTTAGAACACCGAAATTAACATTTGAACCGGAATTTCCGGTTATCGCCACAAAACCGTCTGAAATGAAACAACTGCTGACCGACATTTACGCTATCTTAAATAAAATAAATCAAATCGATGTAAAAGGCATTTCAAACAAGATCATCCAAACCCTTGATAATGCAAACCAGACATTTGAAGATGCCCAGGTAAAAAAAGTTTCCGAAAACATTCAGGAGACGCTGGTACGAACCCATAAAATATTAGATCCGGATGAATGGATTCAAATCAGAAAAAATATTTATCAGGCGAGCAAGGATTTAAATCACCTCATTGCAAGCTCCGGAGCCATGGTTGCCCGTATTGACAGATCTTTAAAAAAGCACAATAAAAATCTTACGAATTCCTTAGATGGATTTAAAACCGCAGCAGCAAATGCATCAACGCTCCTTCAAACCGGAACCGGCTTCATCAATGACACTCAATCAAAAGTTTCAAACCTTGATGAAAAATTAATAGAAACTTTAAACAGCCTGGAGGCGGCAAGTAAAAGCATGAACAGCCTGATTCAACAGATTATGGATCAACCGTCGATGCTCCTGTTCAGTTCACCGCCGGAACCAAAGCCCATTGAGACAAGCGATGATTAAAGGAGTAAACTAAAGGTATGGCACATATGAAACTCACAAGGACACTAACTATCGGACTGTGTCTGGTCCTGCTCGGACTCATGTGCGGTTGTGGCGGCAAACAAAAACAACGGCAAAGAATTAAATTTTATAATCTTCATTATGCGCTCCATGCATCTGTCACCCAGTCACCCCTGCCGTTTATTATTTCAGTCGAAAAATTTAAGGTTGCACCGCCATTTAATTCAACCCGAATTATTTACAGCAAAAATAATTTTACGCAAAACAGATATTATTATCATCAATGGATAATGAACCCTGATGAAATGATCACTCATCTTATGGCACGGGATCTCAGGGAATCCAACATTGCCCGGGCGATTATGATTTCCGATAATTTACTTGCAACTCATCAATTAAACGGCATTGTTGAACAATTTTATGAACAGGACAGGAAGGATCAGTGGAATGCAGTTTTATCAATAACGATAACGCTGATAAAGAAAAATGAAAGTGATGTTGCCCGGCGAATCTGCTTTCAAAAAAATTATAAGGCAATGTCTCCCTGCGAAGAGAAAAATCCAAAAGGTCTTGCCAATGCAATGAGCACGGCCATGTCAAATATTTCTGAAATGATTATAGCTGATACGTATGATGCACTTTTTAAAAAAAAGTAGACATTCTCAGGGCACCGCATTTGCCTTGTTTCCGCTTAAAAAAAATCTTTTACGTAAAGAGCTTCATCTCTTGATTTTTTATTAAACGGTCTTTTTACGACATCAACTATTTTGCCAAAAAACCCTGGTACTCGAAAACCTGATCCATAACTGTTTTCCGATGGATATAAAAAATACATTGCACCAAAATCAACCGGCAATACGTTATTGTGGTTGTGTGAACGATTAAAACTAAATAACGATAATTTATTGTTAAACATAATGTTGCCTCCTTTTTATATCTTCCTTACATAAAGTAAAAAATCTAATCATAATTTTATAAAATTTAATTAAGCATTTATTTTTCTATAACCACTGCAAAGTAACGATGCAACATATGTGCCATTCTTTATAAAAACAGACGCGCATAAAGGCATAAACATGTACGATGCGTGCTAACATTTTTAAATTATTATATAAAATCGTATTATTCGGCAATACAATATGGCAAGATTTTTATCTTGCACGTTTCATAAACGGAAAATATAAACAAAATTTTAAAAAATTGAGGCATAAACGCCACGTCATTTTCATTAAAACATTGATTACTATTTGAATTTAAAGGAGATAAAAAGAATGGGGCATTAAAGGGACATTGGGGGGCTTTTATAGTCCATGTTTTTTCATTTTTCGAAATAATGTTTTACGATCAATTTTTAACTGCAAAGCGGTTTGATTTTTTTGCCAGTGATTTTTTTCAAGAACGCCTATAATAATATTTTTTTCATAATCTTTCATTGCCTGATTAAGTGATTCAACGCCACCCTCCGGCTCAAGACTTGACGGACCTTCCATTGCCAGACTTTTTGATACCGATGGCGGCATAAAATCCAATGTTTTTAAAGTTATATATCGCTGTAATACATTCTGGAGTTCCCTGACATTACCCGGCCAGTCATAATTATACAGCATACCGAGCACTTTCCCGTTAAGCTGCGGCATGTTGTCTTCAGTGGCATATATTGAAAGAAAATGCTCAATCAACAACGGCAGGTCATCTTTTCTTTCCCGTAAGGGCGGCAATGTAATGGGAATAATATGAATCCGGTAGAAAAAATCTTCCCGAATGCGGCCCTTTTTAACTTCTTCTTTTAAATCCCGATTTGTTGCCGCAATGATCCGAACATTGGCCATAATTTCATCACTGCCGCCCACCGGTTTATATCCACCTCCTTCAAGCACCCTTAACAGCTTGACCTGAGCGGTGAGGTCTACCTCACCCAATTCATCCAGGAAAAGCGTGCCTCCTGATGCCTGATCGAAAAATCCGGGTTTATCCTGCAATGCCCCGGTAAATGCGCCTTTTTTGTACCCGAAAAATTCACTTTCAAACAGATTCTCGGGAATGGCACTGCAATTTACAGGAACAAAGGGCTGATCATGATTATCGCTCATTTTATGAATTTCACGGGCAACCAGTTCTTTGCCGGTTCCGGATTCACCGTAAATAATCACATTGGCATTTGAAACCGTGGCTTTTGAAATATGCTCATAAACTTCCTGCATGGAGCGATTTTTTCCAATAATTTCACCGAATTTATATCTTTCTTTAATACTTGACTTTAAGCGTATGTTCTCTTTTCGAAGCTGTTGCTCCTCTATTTTATGTTCGGTAATATCTGATATAAAACCCTCAACCTCTTTGACTTCACCGTCATCTGAAACAAAACCCAGCCCTTCTTCCCAGACCCATTTCATCTGGCCGGAAGCAGTGATAATGCGGTACTCCATTTGAAAGGGCCGGCCGGATGAAATCGCTGCTTTAATCTGTTGATAAACATTCTCCCTGTCATCTTCGTGGATCATATCCATGTACGCTATTTTTGAATTATCAATTAATTCAAAGGCAGCGTAATCCGTCAGCCATTTACATCCTGCGCTGACATAATTCATGGTTCGCAGATTATCGTTTAAGCAGCGATACGCCATGCCCGGCAGATTGCCCATTAACTTGGACAGTTTCCGTTCACTTTCGATTAACGCCTTCTCGGTTTGTTTAAATGCCGTAACATCATTAAAGGATGCGACACTGCTTAAAGTCCCGGCAATCATATCAATGCGTACAAACATATCTTTTATTTCGCCAGAACTGTTTCGCACCCTGCATTCATACTCCTTCGGCGCCGAACTTCTATTTTCGCGGCGTTTGACATGATAACCTTTCATCCGTTCAACATCGGCGTCTACCACAAACTCCGTCCACTTCATCTTACCCTGAATTTCTTTTTTTGACAATCCGGTAAGCTCTTCGAATTTTGCATTCACCATGGATATGGTCATATTATTTTCAATAATAATCGTTGCAGTGCCGGTATTTTCAAAAACACTCCGGTATCTTTCCTCGCTCTCCACAAAGGCTTTTTGTGTTTCTAACCGTTTATCTTCAACGGATTTAAACTCTTCAATGCGTTGACGCAGGTCTTTAAGTTCGTCAATGAGTTCTTTTTTTGATTTTTTTATATCAGTCATAGATAAAGAAGGTCAAAGGTCAAAGGTCAAAGGTTGAAGGTTGAAGGTTTATTTTTCTGATTCGTTGGATTGATTTAAACATACCCAACGCCTTATACAGCAATATCCGGTTTAAAAAATAATGACGCCCCCAGGTAAATCCCAAAGACAATCATAAAAATCCCGCATGTAAATAAAATAGCATAATATATTTTTTTATTCAAAAACCGCACGCCAAAAAACGCAAACGATGAAATTAAAAGATACCAGATCAAATCGCCTGCTTCATGACCGATAAAAAAAACAATCAGTTTTGGCCAGTTATGAAAAGAAATGTCAAACTGAATCATGAACGCAAACCCGATGGTTGCCCACCAGATCCACCAATACGGATTCGACATGGATACCAGGGCACCGCCGAGAACCGGGTTGTCAAGCCCCTGATTAACCGAACGTGGTTGTTCATCAGTCTTATTCGTTGAAACAGATAAAAATCCGGTGGGAATCTTATCCTGATACACATTTAATACTATCGATGCACCGAAACACAGCAATATAAACCCGCCGACGACCCCGACAGCCCGCATAAATATCACATTATGAAATATAAATGAAAGCCCTGAAAGCAAAAGCAGAATAATGCCCATTTCGATCACTGCATGACCGAAAATAATCCATACCCCCATCAGGTATCCCCGTTGGCGGGTTTTAACGGATTTTATAATTGTATATGTTAAAAGCGGCCCGGGCGCCATGGCACCGGTTAATGCAACCAGAAATGAAAATGCAAATATGCTTACCAGAGAAAAATCAAAATTACCCATTGCTAAAACGTATCATAGTGTACAAAATCATTTACATTGTGCCGTTTCGGAGCCTTGGGTATCTTTGTGGGATAACCCAGTGGTATGAGTGCAACATTCTCGACTTCTTTTGGAAGTTTAAGAGCGGCATCTGCCTTGTTATGATCATAAAGGCCAACGACTACCGTTCCCAGCCCTAAAGTATGGGCGGTAAAGCAAATGCTGTACGTTGCGAGTCCCAGATCAAACATAAACCAGTCACCGAATTTTGTCGTGACAACGCCTTTATAATAGCCGGAAGTGCCTTTTTTTGCGCATACGCCAAGAACAACAGGCGCTTTTAACACTGATTTATGTGCGGGGTTGGACGCAGGCACAGCTTCGGCAAGCTGCTCTTTAATCACAGGATCCTTAACCACAACGATTTCCCAGCATTGGGTGTTCGCCCAGGAGGGTGTCCACTTAACCGCTTCAAATATCGTTTGAAGCGCATCTTCGGGTACTTCTTTATCAGAATAATTTCTGACACTTCTTCTTTCCTTTAATTGCTGGACTAAATCTTCCATAATGAAACCTCCGATTTTTTAAGGTAAAATAATGCAAATGGACAGGCTAAAGTTGTAACTTCTCAATAAGTCCGGGCAGAGAAACTTTCGCAGGGCGGGTTAGTCCGTTGCTCAACCCCGAAAATCCTTGCAGGAAACAGCCCGGCCCACGCGGGGTTGAGCGCGGACGTAATGCCTTATTGAAAAATTGCATATTAAAAAACAACACACACTCACAAAATTTTAATGCCTATCAAGCAACCGTTTTTCCATCCAAAACATTCCTGACCGTGGTGGCGAGTTTTTTAAATGTCAACGGCTTAAAAATAAATGCTTTAAGGCCGTTTTTTTTGGCAATGACTTCATCAATCTGGGGATTATATCCCGTACATAAAATTATCGGAATATCCGGTCTGGTTTCCAGTATTTTTTTTGAAAAAACATCGCCGTTCATCCCGGGCATTGTCATATCCGTAATGACAAGATCAAATTTTTGCGGATGATTTTTAAAAAGATCCAAAGCGCCTGCGCCATTGATGCACGTTTCCACCGAATACCCCAGATATTCGAGCATTTCTTTTCCTGTTTCAATAATTGTTTCTTCGTCATCAACAAGCAGAATATATTCTTTCCCCACCGGCAACAATGAATCAACCATGGGCCCCGTACTTTTACGAATCGCAGTATTATTGATCATCGGCAAATAAATAAAAAAATCCGTCCCCCTGCCCGGTTCACTGGAAAATGTAATAGCACCGCCGTGTTTTTTTACAATGCTCTGGGCGACCGCAAGCCCCAGGCCGGTTCCCACGCCTTTTGCCTTTGTTGTATAATATGGATCAAAAATACGTTTTTTATCTTCCGGTTTGATACCATGCCCGGTATCACTGATGCACACCTTTACATATTTACCGGGTTTAATGGCAGCAAGGTCGCCCTTTAAATTTGATTCTATAATTTCCGCATCAACGCTAACGGACAGTGCCCCGCCTTTGTCCATCATGGCCTGGCCCGCATTGGTCACCAGATTCATAATAACCTGATTTATCTGAACAGGATCTGCTTCAATTAAACAGACTTCTTTTTTTAAATTCTTTTTAATCTCAACAGATGATGGTATTGTTGATTTTAACATTGTTAACACATCAAGCACGATATTATTGATATCAATGGGCTTGCGACGTTGTTCGGCCTGACGGCTGATGGAAAGAATCTGGCGAACCAGCTCTTTTGCCCGGTTGGCAGCCTTAAACTCTTCTTCAAGATACTTGGAAACTTTATTGCCGGGCTCAACGTAAATCCTGCTTAATTCGATATATCCCAGGATTGCTGAAAGAATATTATTAAAATCATGGGCAATGCCGCCGGCAAGGGTTCCGATCGCCTCCATTTTCTGTGCCTGAACCAATTGAGCTTCAAGGGTTCTCTGGGGCGTAATATCATGATAAACGGTTAATGTGTAAAACTTGTCTTTAATATGAATCAGTTTCGAATACAATTGAACCTGAATAGACTTCATATCTTTAATTTTATGGGAGATTTCATAACCGGCAACCTCTCCGTTTTCGACTAATAAATCGATAAACTGCTGTCGATCTTCGGCCGGGAATCCCAAATCCAGAAAATCTTTTCCGATAATTTCATTTCTTGAATATTGTAATGTTTCGCAAAATTTTTGATTCACGTCCAAAAACATACCGTTGAGATCCGTAAAAGAAATCGGCTGGGGTGACAGGTTAAAAAGATGCCTGAATTTTATTTCACTTTCACGAAGTGCTTCTTCCACTTTTTTCTGATCAGATAAATCCGTTGCAACACCTATAAAACCGACAACCCGTCCATTTTCATCCTTTTGAAGAGTTGTTGTCATATGTGTTGAAAACAATGTGCCGTCTGATCGTTTATGACCGATTTCTCCGCTGTTATAACCCATTCGCAATACTTTTTTATTAAACGGAATCACTTCTCTGGCATTCTGATCATCATCATGAAATACACTTAAATGCTTTCCAATCAAATCCCGGGGAGAATATCCATGCATATCCGCCCAAGCCTGATTGACATATGTGATAATCCCGTTTAAATCAGCCGCAGCAACCCCCTCCCCGATCTGTCCAGCAATATTGATTAACCGATACAGCCGGTGTTCGGTTTTTTTACGCTCGGAAATTTCACTCACAAAAATCAATAAATGGGTTTTCCCGGAAAGCACAATTTTCCGCATACGTATTTCAACCCATAGTTTTTTTCCGGATTGTACACTTAGCTGCAAATCATATGTCTGGGGAGACCCTTTGAGTGCTTCTGTTATGGCAAGTCTGGCATTATTTAAAGCATTACCCCCGCCGCCTGAACAAATGGTTTCTAAATCCAGATGATAAAGTTCCTCGGGGGTATACCCGAAAATAACTGACAAGGCAGGGTTAAAATCAATGATTTTTTCGCTTTCAGGATCATAAAGAATAATCGCATCAGCAGCCGCTTCGTAGATTGCCTTAAACCGGTTGCTTTTCTGCTGGTGGGTAGCAGCGCTCTGTCTTAAACAGCGGCGAAGCCTGAGATTCCACACAAGCAAAAAAACCAATGGAATAGTAATGCAAATATATGAAGCGATAACTATGGGGGCGTCCATGATACTATGAGCAATTTTCGAGAATGATTTTTAACGTTCTCCGAATGGGCTCTGCGGCACCCCAGAGGAGCTGATCGCCAACCGTAAATAACGTCAGATATTGTGGGCCGATATTTAACTTTCTGATTCTCCCCACAGGAATATCCAGTTTACCGGTTACTGCGGCAGGCGTCAGGTACTTGATACTGTCTTCTTTTGTGTTTGGTATCACTTTTACCCAATCATTGGCATCCGCGATGATTGATTCGACTTCGTCAATGGGCAAATCCTCGGTTAATTTGATGGTTAATGCCTGGCTGTGACAGCGCATGGAACCAATACGGACACAGATGCCATCGATGGGTATGGGCGGATCTGTTTGAAGAATTTTATTTGTTTCAGCATACCCTTTCCACTCTTCGCGGGACTGACCGCTTTCCAGTGGTGTATCAATCCAGGGGATAACACTTCCGGCAAGGGGAACACCAAAATAATCAACCGGAAATGAGCTGCTTTCCATTGTTTCAGTGACACGTCGGTCAAGCGCTAAAATAGCCGAGGACGAATCAGACAGCCCTCCCTCCCCGGCGTGTCCGATTTGGGCCATCTGCTTCACCAGTTCCCGCATATTATTCGCTCCGGCACCTGAAGCTGCCTGGTAAGTCATGGACGTCAGCCACTCAATATATCCTTTTTGAAACAGCCCGCCCACCGCCATCAACATCAGGCTGACCGTACAGTTTCCGCCGATATAATTTTTTATCCCTTTTGCAATAGCATTGTCCATGATATTGCGATTAACAGGATCAAGCACAACAATACTGTCATCGTTCATTCGAAGCGTTGAAGCCGCGTCTATCCAATAGCCATTCCACCCTGAAGCATGAAGTTCAGGATATACTTTTTGTGTATAACTTCCGCCCTGACAGGTAACGATGATATCCATTTGAGAAAGGATTTTAATATCAAATGCGTCCTGAAGCGGCGGAATGTCCATTCCGATATTTGGCCCCTTCTCGCCTATTTGTGAAGTGGATGCAAAAAGCGCTTCAAAACCGTTAAAATCATTCTCCGCCCGCATTCTGTCCATAAGGACGGAACCGACCATGCCCCGCCAGCCTATGAATCCGACTTTTAACATGATAAAACCCTCTCAAAATGATTGTTTTTCAATTCTTTCTCAGTTCCCTGACCCCAGATCAATACATTGATCTTTCATTTTTATATTGTTATAGTGTTTTCCGTTTATTTGTCAATGTTTAACATAAGCATTGAGTTTGGTTTGTGTTGTTTGATATACGTAATATTCGATATCACCAACGCATGCAATTATAACATTTAAATTCCTTATAAAGACATCTGGTAAAAAAATGCCTATATATGAATATAACGCCTTAGACATAAAAGGAAAGAATGTAACGGATATCATCGATGCGGACAGCATGACAACTGCGCGTCAGAAACTTCGATCGAAAAAAATATATCCGACTGCTATAAAGGAAGTCTATGATACGGCTTTAAAGCAGGGGAACAAATCATCAGTTTTGCCGAAAATTTTTTCGCCAAAGGTGAAACAGACGGAACTGGCAATGATGACCCGGCAGCTTGCCACATTGATCACTGCCGGCTTTCCCCTTGTTTCTGCGATATATACCCTGATACCGCAAACCGGTTCTCAAATATTCAAACAGATTTTATCCCAGATTAAGGATTCCATTGAAGAAGGGACCAGTTTTGCCGAAGCATTAGCCCAATATCCCGAAACATTTTCCGAAATGTATATTAATATGGTACGTTCCGGCGAATCATCCGGAACCCTGGAGCTGGTTCTGGAGCGTCTTGCCGACATCAATGAAAAACAACAGGAGCTGAATAACCAGATCCGTTCTGCGTTAACCTATCCGGTTATGATGCTTATTTTATGCGTGCTTGTACTGTATTTTCTTCTTGCATACGTTGTTCCGAGAATTACGTCTATTTTCACTGATATGGGCCAGGCCCTTCCGGCACCCACACGCTTTCTCATTGCCCTCAGCGAGCTCTTTCAATCTGGATGGTGGGTGATACTGATCGGCATTTTGATGGTATTTATAGGGATAAAAAGACTAAAAAAATCCGAAAAAGGAATGTACTGGTATGATAAAACCAAATTATCATTGCCGGGAGTAGGAACGTTAACCATAAAACTTTCAATTGCCCGCTTTGCAAGAACCCTGGGAACCCTTCTGGAAAACGGCGTTTCATTGCTCCAGGCGTTAAAAATAGTAAAAAATATTGTCGGCAATCAGATTATTGCCGATTCCATTGAAAATGCCGCCAATGAGGTGGAAAAAGGAAGAGGACTTGGCAAATCATTGAATGAATTGCATATTTTTCCGCATATTTCAATTCAGATGATTCAAGTAGGGGAACAGAGCGGGGAACTCGAAACCATGCTGGGCAAAATCGCAGACATCTATGAGAATGAAGTGGAGACTACCGTCGTGGGAATGAGCGCTTTGCTGGAACCGCTTATCATCTTATTTATGGGCGCCATCGTACTGTTTATTGTTCTTTCCATCATGCTTCCGATTTTTGAAATGAATCAACTGGTCGGATAAATAAACCAGGCCGGGTCAAAACCGATAGACCAACCCCAACAAAAATTTTTTCGCATTCGCATCAAAAAATATATTGAACTTTAATTTTTTTTCCATGGAATGAATATATTCTGTTCGTTTTGCTTTGTTGTATTTATGCGCAGACGATACTCCGCCATATATACTGCCCGTATAAAATCCCAGCTCAACTGCCGAGACGATTCCGCCGAGCGCATACAAATTTTCATCAAAACTTTCGTATGCCCCGTAAATTAAAGCGCTGTTTACAACAAATGCTACGAGGGCATCCTGGTATCTTCCGCAATACAGATACCCGCCTCCCGGAACGATCGATAATAATCCGGCAACCAGCGGATCTTTTTGAGGAATATTTTTAAATCCATCCATTTGATCATTTAATAATTCCATTTCAAAAATCTGCTGATTGGGTTTAGTGATATTATCAAAAAAACTGCGAGCCTGATTTACATCGCCCGATTCAATAAAAAGCCACCCTATCCGGTAATAAATTTTATCTCTTCGATTAATATCTTTGGTAATGGAAAGCATATAATGAAGACTGTCTACAGCAGCCCTGATGTCATTTAACTTCTCATAAACCTGACTGATCATAAGCCCGCTGTTAAATCCGATTTCGCTGGAAAAAGATTTTTCCTGTACTTTAACAAAATAATCAAGCGCCTCTTTAAAATCTTTTGTATAAAAATACGATAATCCGATTTTATATTCAGCCGTCACGACCCTTTCATCATCCGGAAAAAAGTATACAAACCGTTTGAATTCTTCTACGGCACTTGAATACTCTTTATGATTAAAAAGATGTTCGGCGTATTCAAGCTGTTGATCAGGGTCAGATTGATCGTTTAATGGATCTGCTAAAACAGGTGATATGCTGATAATAGCCCATAAAATCATAAAAAAAATTAAAATGAAAAGGTAAGGGCAATAAAAGTGTGTTTGTGTGCGGGGGAGTTGTGAACGCCTCATAATACCGTTTTTCATCACCACGGGTTATTTAAAAATATCGTAACCGTTCAGGGCTCAGCTGCGGAGCCGTCAACTATTACACTGTAAGCGATCACAGGGTGCCGTAGATGCGCGGCGCCGAGCGCGCAGACGTACTTTTTGTACTTCAAGTGCTCGG
>JAOZOL010000352.1 GCA_029933295.1 Desulfobacterales bacterium
GTTATCACGCATTCAATCGCCGATACAATGATTTATTTCGTTTATACAATTGAATGAAGACATCATACAATTCATCATAGATTTTTCTGTTTTCCGGATTGGGCCGGTATGTGCGACGGTATCGGGTCAAGCCGGCAATATCATCAAACGTGATATAGCCAAGCCCCACGGATGCGATAAATGCAGCCCCACGGGCATTGGCCTGCCGTGGATTTTCCACCTGCCGGATTTCCCGGTTTAAAACATCGGCAAGAATCTGGCACCATACGTCTGACTGGGCACCCCCGCCGATAAAATTGATAGGTGTGAGTTCCTGTTTTATAAACCGCTCAACATATTTTAAACTCCAACGGGTATTATAGGCCACGCCTTCCATCACTGCCCGGATCATATGATCCTGAGTGGTGGTCTTTGACATGTTAAAAAAACCGCCACGCAGTGTGGTATCATCCACAGGGGTCCGTTCACCGTTGAGCCAGGGCTGGAATATCAGCTTATCACAGCCGGCCGGGACACTGCCGGCAACGGCATCAATGTGCTGATATGGATCAACAGAGCGTTCGCCTTTAAGCGCATTGTCATAAAACAGAAGATTATCGAATAAATGGCTCAGGCACCCGCCGGCCATGTCCTGCTCGTTTATGGACTGATACTTGCCGGGGATGGCGGTGGGGAAAGATGCAATGGAATGGAACACGTCTGTTTTTTTAAACGGAATCACCGCCTGGATCCATGAGGATGTGCCGATGTAAAGATGCCCGGCAAAATCATCAACAGCCCCCGAACCGATACACGCAGTCTGGTGATCCGGCGAACAGAGAACCACCTTCACATCTGAAGGTATGCCTATTTGGTTTGCCACATCTTCACGGACAGAGCCTAAAATATCTGTCGATGCCTGCATGGGCGGCAGCTTATTTTTGTCAATATCCAGCAATTGGATCAATTTTTCGTCATAGCGGATATTATGGATATCCCGGATATCGGATACCCAGAAAAGCTGCATGGAATCAAGTGATGCGGCAAATTTGCCGGTCAGTTTTAAATTCAAATAATCTTTACTGGGCAGAAACATATGGGTTTTTTTGTAAACATCCGGATATTCGTTTTTTACCAGCAGTACATGGGCGATATCGTCTTTTCCTGAAAGGGTCGGGCCGCCACCGGTTTTAGGGATCCATTTCATGATCCGAAATATGCCGTAACCATCGACACTGGGAAACCCCTCCACCATCTTTTTTACATAGGGGGCACCCCGGGAATCCATCCATGTGAGGGCATTCATCAGATGGTTGCCGTTTTTGTCCACTGCAACAGTGGTGGAAAATGTGCTGGAAACCGCAATGGCTACAATATCAGAAACGCTGACAGCGCCATTGGTGATGAGCCGGGAACATGCCGTCAGCAGGGCGCTCCACCAGTCATCCGGATTTTGTTCCGCACCGCCGCCGGGCAGAAAATGAATGGGAGTTTTTTCGTATTCATAATCAAGCACCCGACCGTCAACGGAAACAACGGCTGCTTTAATGCCGGAGGTACCGTGGTCAATTGCCAATATAAATTTTTTTTGATCAGTCATCTTTATCACATCTTAAAAGTAATAATAACCACAGAGATCACTGAGTTAAATTTTTTAAAACAGAACGTTCGCTCTGTGTCCTCTGCGCGCTCTGTGGTGAAAAGATTTTAAAATCAGATATCGATGGTTTCAATGTTTCCATCCTCATCAATCTTCTGAACAAGCACGCCGGAAAATTCATCGTGGCTGTCCTTATCCTTTTTGTCAAGGTCCATGACTCTGGTGATCAGGTCAATAAAATCAACCGGATTCACGCACCCTTCCGGGGGCAGGACCCCTTTTTGAGTAATTTTGCCCTGCTGCATGAGAATGCCTCCCATGGCGGCCGGGATGCCGGTGCCTTCTCCCAAAGCCTCGCTTTGGGAGGCCATATGGAACCGGTACTCCTGATATTTTCCATCTTTTTTACCCTTTACCACCACCGAACAGCACCCGCGCTGTCGGCCAAATTCGGTTTCTTTTAAAATCCGTTCCCGTTCCCGGATTATATAGCCAACAGCAAAATCATAGGGAACAACCTGCCGGCCTTTGACATCAACCGGTTCACGACTGGCCAGGCCTGCTTTACAAACGTCTTTGGTCAGCGTATAATACTCAGCCGGAAGTACGACCCCCCGGTTGGTCACCTGTTTCAGCGGGATGTAATCCGGTATGGTCACCTGTTCGGGATGGGGATAGGGATAAACCATGATATCATTGCCAATGGCCGGAAAATCAAATTTTCTTCTTAAGGATTTTCCGTCTTTTTCGAAAAATTTAACATAGCGGAGTTCACCGTCTAAAAACATGGGGATGTCAATACTCATGCAATGGAACCGGTGTCCGATCACCCCTGCCCCTTCAAAGGGCTCCCCGCCATGGGCATGAAAAATATCCACAGCATCGGTTTCATCCAAAAGATTGTCTGCCGCAAACTTTGCCAGCAGATTGGTGGCGCCCGGGGAACTGCCCATACCGATCAATGCGGTGATGCCGGCCAGTCTGGCGGCATCATTCATCTTTAAAATATCTATCGTCACATCCACGTCATCGCAAACATCCACATAGTTAATTTTAGCTTCAATCACCTGTGTCAGGATGGTTTTGACGGTTTTGTAAAACGGGCCGATACAATTAATGACAAGATCACAGCCGGCAATGGCGCTTTGAATGGTTTTTTGGTCCTCGGCATCCACCCGGACAACCGATACTTTTTCAGGGTCTGTTTGAGCCGCAATATCTTTGGCCCGCTGTTCGTTGATATCTCCGATTATAATTTGTGAAAAAATGTCCTGATCGGCAAGTGTCTTTACCACCACACTGCCCACTGCGCCACATCCTCCCAGAACGATTACTTTTGCCATTTTTGTTTCCTTTCGTGAAATATGATTACGGTTAAATTTAACAATGTTAAATTTAACTAAGTTCAAAAATTAATAAAAATGTCAAGAAAAAATTTTAAAATATATTTTTATTGAAATGATTTAAATTAGTTATAATGATATTCCGCAATTTCTCAAAAAGGTCGGGCAGAGGAAC
>JAOZOL010000353.1 GCA_029933295.1 Desulfobacterales bacterium
GAGGCCCGGCGCCGGAAACTCTACCGGGAGATACCGGTAGCGGAGAACTGGCACCGAGATTATGAGGAGGCTAAAATCAGTATCAGATAAAAATCTTTCCCGGATTCATCAAACCTAGAGGATCAATCAGGTTCTTTATCTGCTGCATCAGTTCCAGGCTTTCACCATGTTCCTGACGCATAAATTGGCGTTTGCCAATACCCACTCCATGCTCCCCGGTACAGGTGCCGCCGACCTCCACTGCCCGAGCAACAATGTGGTGGTTGATTGTCTCAAGAGCATCCCATTCCCCTGCTTTTTCAGGATCACCCACTAACACAACGTGCAGGTTGCCGTCACCGGCATGACCAAAAACGTAGCCGAGCGCCATGCTATCATCAACCTGTGCCTGAGCGAAAACGACCATTTCCGGATATCTGGAGATGGGTACCGCGGCATCCACGATCAAGGTTTCCATTCTCGGATGGGCGCGATGAATAGTTTCCCAGGCTTCATGCCGAGCCCGCCAGAGATTATTTCGGTGTGTTTCTTCCATCCCGAAGCGAAAAACTTCGGCCTCATAGTCATGGCAAAGTTCAGTGGTTAACTGCTCGGTTTCTTTGAGAGTTGCTTCGCTGATTCCGTGAAATTCACAAAAAAGGGAGGGTTTTTCAGGCAATCCCAAGGCTTTTTCCTGATTCATCAAGCGAATAAGATTCGGGGTTAAAAGCTCCAGGGCAGCCGGTTCGAGGCCAGAGCTTATCATTGCGGTAACCGCCCGGGTGGCACTTTCCAGCTTGGGGAAGGTGATGGTTGCCGCCAGGTGGTGGGCGGGAAGGCCGGTGAGACGGAGACTTGCCTCGGTGACGATTCCCAAAGTTCCTTCAGAACCGACAAACAGACGCGTCAAATCATATCCGGATGAAGATTTTGGTGCCAGACAGCCGGTATGGATAATCTTTCCCTGGGGAAGAACTATGGTCAGTCTCATCACATAATCCTTGGTGGCACCGTACTTGACAGTTTGGATGCCGGAGGCGTTATTGGCAATCATGCCGCCAATAGTGGCGTCAGCACCGGGATCCGGGGGGAAAAACAAACCATGTTTACCAACTTGTCGGTTCAGCGTTTTGCGAAAAACCCCCGGCTGGACATCAACCTGCATATCCTGGGGGCGAATTGCAAGGATGCGATCCATGCGGGTACAATCAATCACCAAGCCACCGCGGGCGGGAACCGGGTTGCCTTCCGTGCTGGTTCCAGCACCCCAGGGGGTGACCGGAATTTTCTGCCCATAGCTCCATTGAAGAATGTCAGCTACCTCTTCAGTACTCGAAGGCCAGATAATTGCGGCTGGCAACTGACCACAATGGTAGGAGATATCATGTAAGTGTAGATTTTTATCTGAGGAGCCGGTGGAAAAACGATCTTCACTGACCATGCTTATCAAGGTACTTTTTTGGGTTGCGCTCAATTCGTTCATGGTATTTTTCTTCCTCATCTGTTGTTGAAATTTCGAAAGATTTAATGGATTTTACCCTGCAATTTTAGCGCCATGAGTCGTTGGAAATGCAGGCAATCGAGCGCCAAAAAGCGCTGAAATCAACTCCGGTTAATAGTTGCAAGAATCTAACCGGACACCACTGAATCTTTTTGGCATAATATTATGTCCATTCATTGTCAATAGAAATTCCAGCAGTCAGAATTGTACAGCACCCATATAAAAGGGGGTACGGCATAAACCGTAACCCCTTTTATTGTTATTGGTCGGGACGAGAAGAACGGATATTCAGGAGGTCACCGGCCACTATTTAAAAATGAAACGCACTGGTTCCATTGCCTTGATTTTAAGGTGGAAATAACCGGCCGTATTCATCAGTCCCTGGTGAACCGATGCCCGCATATGAAGCCTCATGTGATACGTATGTCCGGGAACCAGTTCCAGGCTGCCGCTGAAAGTACTGGTATCTTCATACTGATAATCCCATCCTTGAATATGCTGATGTTCGTTTTTATAAAGCTCACAATTTTTTTCCGCGTCCTCATCACGAATATATAAATGTATCAATCCTTTCACATCACCGTCGGTTTTATGGTAAATATCAGCATCCATCTCCATGTTACGATAAAGCTTGACGCTCACCTTTACATTGCGCGTATCATCTCCCTGGTAGGTAAAAGAAGTACACAGGGAAATATCATCGCGGGGGTCCTCACTGGACATATTAATGCAATCGCCATGATTCACTTTATCACAAGATGTTGCCATGTAGACCCCAAGGTGGTGGCGCAGCGGATTGGTCATGTAATCATCATAATCACCATAATTTATCGCATCAAATAGCGAATCGTGGCAGCGGTATTGATAATCAATATCCTCATAGCACTCATGCCATTTCAGATGATCAAATCGGCTGCTGTCACGTTTTGTCAAAAGACCAAATCCAAAAAATATATCACCTTCAGGATTGACCGTCATATCCGGATTGTATGCCTGAACCCTGACAGCGGTGGAATTTACCCCATCTCCATGAATATAGTAATCCCCAACTCCAGGTCCAGCAGTGGTATCCAGGTCGAATTCATGCACATTCAACCGGTACTGGTTGTTGTATTTCAGCTTATCACCATCCCAATTATCATACCCCCGACCTTCAATCAGGTGGGAAGTTACCCTGGTGGGTCTGCAGGTGCAACCAATATCACCCATACCGGTAAGCTTAAGCTCACTGACCTCCTCTCCGGCTTCGGTGATGGAATAAACAACAATTATCGGGGTGTTATCGCCTTCGAGGCGGCGCTTCAGGAACTCGGCCCGTTTGAAAATTTCCTCAGCTTCATCAGGCAGAAAATTAGCATCATGTCCCGGGGCATCATAGTACGGATCAGCAAATCCAAGCATCAAGCACACCGTATTGTAAATAAAACCATACTGTGCCGGCGCTCCTGCTGAAATATCGCTCAAAGACATGATATCCTGAATGTTTTGGTGCAGCAGATCATTAGCGGCCTGAGCTGCATTTTTATTGTCCTGATACAAGTCCGCGTCAACCAACAGGTTGACTCCACGTATTTCGCCACTTATCAGTTTCATGGAGTAGTTTTCCAGAGCC
>JAOZOL010000003.1:0-12340 GCA_029933295.1 Desulfobacterales bacterium
AGTATGTATCTGTAATATTATCTGTTATAAAGGGGATAGACTGAAAAAAATATCTTGATGTTCGCGTCACACTGTGCAAGCAAAGCTTATGCATATTTATTTGACGGGAATAGGAATAATCAGTCCCCTTGGTCATGGATGTGAGGAAACAATCAATGCCCTTCGTAAAAACCAAATTGGTATCCGCCCCCTGACCCTGTTTTCTGTTCCCCATACCCCGCCCCTTCCGGTTGGAGAAATTGAGCAGCCCTTTCCGGACAACAACATTCCCAGAGCCCATCAGATGGCCCTGCTGGCGGCTGAAGATGCGCTGGCGGATTCCGGGAAAACGACACCTGACGCGGTTGTTATCGGTGTTACCACTGGCGGAATTTCCAAAACAGAAACAAATTTAAAATCTAAAGAGTATGCATCCCTGGATTATCAATACCATTCACCAGGTTCTGTGACCGAACATATCGCCCGTTTCTGCAAATGCAAAGGCCCGGTTTTAACTGTTTCAACGGCCTGTTCTTCCGGTACTGCGGCGATCATCATCGCGGCAAAATTACTGCAAAACGGCCTTGCAAAAAGTGTGCTCACCGGAGGCGCTGATGCGCTTTGCCGGCTTACATATCATGGCTTTAATGCCTTACAGCTCATTGATTCAAGCGGAGCACACCCCTTTGATCTCAACCGAAAAGGGATGAGTGTTGCCGAAGGTGCCGCCATGGTCATCCTTGAGACTGCGGATGAAACACCTGATAATGCTGTGGCCGAAATTTTGGGATTCGGACTTTCATGTGATGCATATCATGAAACCGCACCGCACCCGGAAGGAAGAGGGGCACTTGAAGCAATGAAAGCCGCGATTAAGGAAGCCGGTCTGTCTCATGCGGATATTGATTATATTAATTTACACGGTACCGGGACCATGGACAATGATCTGTCGGAAGCAATAGCTATAGATCGTCTTTTCCGCAACCAGAAACCAAATCTGTCATCCGTGAAAGGTGCAACCGGACATCCCCTTGCCGCCGCCGGAGCCATCGAAACCGCGATATCGGCCATGTGTCTTAAAGAACACTTCATTCCGGCAAATTCAGGCTGGCATATTCCGGATCCAAAACTCAATTTATCCCCGGTACAAAAACCCATGGAAAAAAAGGTTAACACGATCCTGTCAAATTCTTTCGGGTTTGGCGGCAATAACGCCGCACTTGTCATCGGCATCCCCGGCAAAACTTCGAAAAGACAGATACAAAAGCCTCAATTTCTGACGGTTGCCGGCAGCGCCTGTATAACCGGTGCGGGAAAAACAACCGATACAATGGAGGCATTTTTTTTGGGAAATACCTGTCAGGGAATGTTTGATATTTCCGAAATATCTAAAGATCTCCCAAAAAAACAGATACGTCGCTTAAAACGACTTCCGAGAATCAGCTTATCCCTTGCATCTGCTGCGCTTAAATCTTCAAATTTGCCCGGCTCCCCATCTGCCGTATTTTTTTCAACAGGCTGGGGATCTTTATCGGAAACCGATGATTTTTTGATTAAACTGTACAAAAATAATGAAAAATTTTCCAGCCCCATGGATTTTATCGGATCGGTTCATAATGCACCGGCCGGACAAATCGCAATGATGCACGGTGCCACCGGCCCGAACCTCACCATGACAGGGGGCAATTATTCTTTTGAGCAGGCATTAATTGCCGCAAGCCTGCTGGCCCCGGAAAATGAAAGCCATTTCCTGGCAGTTGGCGCCGATGAATATCAAAACCGGTTATCATTGTTAATTGATCCATCCGTAGCTGAAAATCCGGTTGCCGCAAAAAAACCGGTCTTTTCAGATGGCGGCGGCGCGCTTTGTTTAAAAAAGGGAGATAAAGGCTTACGGGTGTGCCCCGCTTTTTATAAACTTGCTGACCACCGGTCATCTTCAGTTGTTGCATTACTTATTGATCAGCTGGGCGGCCATGAAAGTATACAGAACCGTTTTGGCGCAATTTTTGCCGGTATTCCGGCAGCAGAGAGGTCTTTTGCTGAAACACAGATAGATGATTTTTTATCTTTTTCCGAAATACATATGCCAATCATCGATTACAGAAAATATATCGGGGAGTTTGCGTCTGCATCCGCCGTGGCCGTGACGATGGCCGTTCATCTTGTTCAACTTGGTTATATCCCTGGTTTTTTCTGTGATGGCGAAAATCTTTTTTTAAATAATAAAGGAATTCTGGTTATTGGCACCGGTTCTTTTATCACTGCCGTCGAGGTCTATCCTTCATGAAAGTACTGATCATTTCAGCCAATACGGAAACAACCCCCTATCCGGTTTATCCGCTGGGGATTGATTATGTTGCCGGGGCGATCCGGCAAAATCATCAGGTATCCGTGCTGGACATGAATGAAATTGACGCTGTTGGCTCTTTAAAAAAACACATCAAAGGTATGGAGCCAGACATTATCGGCATTTCCATCCGAAATGTGGACAACACGGATGTGCTTAACCCCAGAGGCTTTATTCAAAAATATCAAAAATTAATAGATACAATCCGGGGGCTCACCAATGCGCCGATTGTTCTGGGGGGAAGCGGCTTTACAATTTTTCCGGAAAAAATGCTAAATACGTTGCAGGCAGACTTTGGAATCATTGGGGAGGGCGAGCGGTTTGCAGATTTTTTAAACGCGTTTGAAAAAAAAAAGGATGTCTCCAAACTTGCCGGGGTGGTTACCAAAGATTCTGTCGAAACCATACCTCCGCCATTGCATCGTTCTTTTCATCGATATTTTGATGCAGATGCCCCCCATGTCCGGTATTATTTAAAACAAGGCGGAATGCTGAATCTTCAGACCAAAAGGGGCTGCCCTTTTAAGTGTATTTACTGCACATACCCGCACATTGAAGGAAACAGGCTGCGGCTGGTTCCGCCACGAGAAGTCGCCGAAACAGCCCGTATGCTCCAGGGGGCCGGCGCTAAATATCTCTTTATAACCGATTCAGCCTTTAATTCCGATTATCCATACAGTATTGAAGTGGCGCTTGAATTTCAAAAAGTAAAGCTTTCCATTCCATGGGGGGCGTTTATTGCCCCCACGCATCCGCCGAAAGATTATTATAAAATATTAGCGGACGCAGGCATGACCCATGTTGAATTCGGCACGGATTCATTGTCGGATAATATTCTAAATTCATGTAAAAAACCATTTCGATGCAAAGACGTTTTTTACGCGCATAAGGCTGCCAACAAAGCCGGCCTTCATGTATGCCATTTTTTTCTATTCGGAGCGCCGGAGGAAAGCTCCGCCACCGTGACGGAAACCCTTGCAAATGCCAATCAACTGGATCAAACCGTGCTCTTTTTATTTTTCGGGATGCGAATTTATCCCTATACCAGCCTGTTTGATACCGCCATTGCATCCGGCCAGATATCTGAAAATGAAAATCTGCTGGAACCCCGGTTTTTTAACCCGCAGCTAATTTCTTTAAAAAAGATTGAAAAAACAATAAAGGATCGGGCAAAACATCATCAAAACTGGATTATCGGTGCAGGCGGGGAACTCACAGAGAATATTGTCGCAAGAATGCACGCAAGAGGTCATGTGGGTCCGCTCTGGGAATATTTGATTAAATGAAAAAACAATTTAATTTCTCTCCTGCTTATACTCTTGGGATCTGCGCTTTTGCAGTATCAGCGGCGCTGCTGTTTGTCACCCCGGGCCTGTCGGTTATCCCGCTTACCATATTTATCATCATATGTCTTCTTGCCCCGTTTTTCCCGAGAACCGGTTTTTTTCTGCCCGTCATATCCCGTGGTATTGCCGGCAGACAGGCGATTGCCATTACATTTGATGATGGTCCGGATCCTTTGACAACACCTTTACTGCTTCAACTGCTTGCAAAATATAATGTAAAGGCCACTTTTTTTGTCATCGGCGCCAAAGCAAAAAAATACCCGCATTTGATAAAAGAAATATTGGCGGCGGGCCATTTAATTGGAAACCATACATTTACTCATGACGTGATGATCATGCTAAAATCCAAAAAAAAGCTTGCACAGGAAATCGTCTCAACACAAAAGCTTTTAAGACAATTCGGAATCATCCCTTTAGCATTCAGGTCTCCTGTCGGCATTGTCAACCCCGGTCTTGGGCCGATATTAAAAAAGTATAAGATGTTCTGCGTAAATTACAGTTGCAGGGGGCTTGATGCAGGGAACCGGCGAATAAAAAAAATTTCAGGAAAAATTTTAAAAAAAATCCGCAAAGATGACATCCTCCTGCTCCATGATGTCAGGCCCCGCCATGATGCTCAAATCCCTGAGTGGTTGAAAGAAATTGAACGCATACTAATCGGCTTACAAAAAAAAAAACTTTGTGTATTGCCGCTTGCAGAAATCATAGGAAGACCGGTCATGCGAACTGTCCCACGGGCCTCGTTGAAAAATATACGATAAAATATCGCTATTACGCTGATCAATTGCATTATTTTGGTGAATTGTTTCGGCCCATTGGCCCTTGACAACCTTCTTCAATGGCGTTAGTTATTCTTTTTGTTCAAAAATTTGTATGTTGTGCCGAGGGTTTCATTCTCGAACCTTCCATGCTCATAAGCAGGTAAAAAACAAAAATGTTAATGAACCATACAAAAAATATGAAAACTGTAATTATCGGTGAAAGAAACCTCTCGCTTGATGAAATTATTGAGATTGCCAGGGAAAATGTAACCATAGAAATCAGCTCACATCCGAATTTCATAAAAAGGATGGAACAATCCAAAAAAATCCTGATACATTCCCTTGAAACTGATTTGCCGGTATATGGAGTGACAACCGGATTCGGCAAGTCTTGTGGAAAACGAATGTCAGCCGTTGAAACCATAAAAAATGGAACAAATCTTATCCGATTCCACGGATGCGGAACAGGGGATCCAATCGGTATAGAGGAGGTAAGGGCCTCTATGTTATGTCGAATTCTTTGTTTAAGCAAAGGCTATTCCGGAGTCTCCGTTGCATTACTGGAACAGATGACTGCTTTTTTAAATAATCATATCACACCGGTTGTCCCTTCAGAAGGGTCGGTCGGCGCTTCCGGAGATCTTACTCCCATGTCATATGTTGCCGCTGCCCTTATAGGTGAACGAGAGGTGTTTTACAAAGGAGAACAAATGCCGGCCGGTCGTGCCATTTCTGATGCAGGGCTTGAGCCGTATACGTTTGGCCCCAAAGAGCCGCTTGCGATTATTAATGGCACGGCAATCATGACCGGTATAGCTGTCCTGGCAATTCATAAAGCTCAACAGATTATGAATGCGGCTACCTGTGCTACAGCCCTTACCATCCATGCGATTCAGGGAAACGCACATCACTACCATCCGGTCATCTCAACAGCAAAACCCCATCCGGGACAGAAATATATCGCAAATCAAATTTCAGCGTTGCTTAAAAAAATCGATTCAAGCACTAAACTTTCAACTGATGCGCCTGAAACGCTTCAGGATCCATATTCCGTTCGATGCGCACCTCAAATTGTCGGTGTTTTATACGACGCATTGAAATGGATGAAAGCTTGGGTAAAAATCGAAGCAAACAATTCAAATGATAATCCGATATGTGATCCGGATTCCGGCCGGATTTTCATGGGTGGAAATTTTTACGGCGGGCATATTGTATTTGCAATGGACGCTCTCAAAGCGGCACTGGCCTCCATTGCCGATATGTCTGACAGACAGGTCGCTTTAATGGTTGACCCGAACGTAAATCGGGGACTTCCTGCCGATTTAGTGAGAGTGAATGATAAAGAAAGACCCTATCATAATGGATTTAAGGCAATGTCGATTAGTTCTTCAGCTTTGGCTGCTGAAGCTTTAAAAGGAACTATGCCGGCGGCTTCTTTCTCCCGCTCAACCGAATCCCATAATCAGGATAAAGTCAGCATGGGAACAATTGCGGCAAGAGATGCGCTCAGACTTTGCCAACTTGTTGAGCGAACAGTCGCCATTCATTTATTGACTTCTGCACAAGCGGTTGAAATTAGGGGACAAATTGATACCCGACCGAATATTGCTGAAATTATTCAAAGAATCCGCTTGATTGCACCACCGGTTATTGAAGACAGACCAATGGATGTCGATATAAATCAGGTTGCAAAGGCCGTAACAGACTCAGATCTATTTGATTTCAGCAATAAAACAGCATAACAAGCCGGAAAAATTTACTATATCAACAATGACGGATCGTAAAAAGCTTTTCATGGTAATGAATTACCACTGTATGAGAAAAACAACTTATCAATCATTTCAAACGATTACAAATGAGTTATTTGGAAGCTTTTCATGGATATACCAGAAAAATCTTGTCAGCTAAAATTTTCAGTACCATTTCATGACTTAGACCCATTACAAGTTGTATGGCATGGGAATTATTTAAAATATTTTGATATAACAAGAGCTGATTTATTTAACAAGTTCGGTGTTGATCTATATCAGGTCTATAAAGATTCAAAATATATTTTTCCCATTACCAAAACCTACACCAAACATATTTTTCCCTTACGGTTTCGGGATGAATTTATCTGTAAAGCGAATCTTATTGAGGCCCAGTATAAAATTTTGATTCACTTTGAAATAAGACTGGTTAAAAATAACACACTTTGCGCAAAAGGAAAAAGCGAACAGGTCGCTGTTAAACTCCCGGAAATGAAAATCATGCTCAGAATTCCCGATGACGTTAGAAAGACACTGGGCTTTTAACAATGAATCCTAACCTGCCAGAGGCCTTTATCACCGGCTATGAGCGGCTTGCGCCATGGGCCGATCTTTTGGATCAAATCAATGTCTTCCCAGTGGCAGACGGTGACACCGGGCGAAATTTAATGGTCAGCCTGGCCCCTTTGCGGGGGCTGAACCCGAGAAATCTAAAACAAATCACTCAAATCCTTTACAATTCAGCAAGAGGAAATTCAGGCAATATTGCCGCACAATTCCTGTCCTGTTTTTTAAAGGCGCATTCTTTTGATTCTATTTACCCTGCAGCAAAAGAGGGGGCAAAAAAAGCCCGCCATGCTGTTTTAAAGCCCAAACCGGGAACTATGCTGACTGTCCTTGATGCTCTTGGTAATGGATTAGCGCAGGTGGATCAATGGAGTGATCCGGAAAATACCATTGAGAGCATTATCGAACACATCGCACAATCGGTCAGATCAACGACGGAGTTACTGCCGGAGCTTAAATCAGCGGGCGTGGTTGATGCCGGGGCATTGGGTATGTTTATCTATCTGGAAGGATTTTTCAAAGGCCTTTGCCGTCAGTTTGATAAATTCCAGCCGATTCAGAAAATTTTTAACGGAATGCTCCGGATTTCACCTTCTTTCCAGCAGCAGGCAGAGAAAGGATATTGTGTTGATTTTGTTGTCCGGTCCGACAAAAATACAGAGCAAAACGTAAAGCAGATTACAAAAGCAGATAAAAGTGCAATAATATACTATTTCCAGGATCATATAAAAATTCATTTACACACGGATAACAGAGATGCAGCAAAGGAAAAAGCACAAACATTAGGCCGGATTGTCAATTGGGTGGAGGATGATTTAGAAGAGCAAACCAGGGCGTTTAATCTGCCAAAACTTAAAACGCCCATCCATATTGTTACTGATGCAGCAGGCTCTTTAACGCGTGTGTTGTCACAAGACTTAGGAATAACCCTGTTAGATAGTTACATAACAATCGGTGAAAAGTCTCAGCCGGAAACCTGCATAATCCCTTCCGATCTATACGCGGCCATGCGCTCCGGAATAAAGGTTTCCACCTCGCAGGCCTCCCTGTTTGAGCGTCATCAACATTACCGGCATCTTTTAGATCATTATCCAAAAATACTTTATTTATGCGTGGGCTCGGTGTTCACAGGCAATTATCAAATTGCCATGAATTGGAAACACCAAAGTGATACCCGTGACGGCTTTATCGTGACAGACACTAAAGCCGCTTCCGGCAAGCTCGCAATTATTGTTATATCAACTGCCCGGTTCGCCACCCGAACAGATGATCCTGACGAAGTTATTCGATTTGCCCGCAATGCTGTCTCAAAAAGCGAGGAATATATCTTTGTCGACAAACTCCAATATCTGGCTGCCGGTGGAAGATTGTCAAAAACAAACGCTTTTTTCGGTGATATGCTCCATATGAAGCCGGTAATAAGTCCCACGGCGGAAGGTGCAAAAAAAGTCGGTGTTGTTCGAAACCGGAAAGCGCAGTTTAATTTTGCAATTGAAACATTATGTCGACATTTCCACAAAGATTCAAAGCCGCTGATTTTACTTGAATATTCCGATAATCAAAAATGGGTATGCGATACGGTTATGCAGGAATTAAAAAAGCGATTCCCGGTTGCGGAAATCCTGTTGCTTCCTTTTTCATTAACTTCAGGGGCTCATATCGGACCGGGTGCCTGGGCGTTTGCGTTTTTACCGGAGATGGTTTAACCCGAATTTCTCATACAGAATATATATCATGAGTCACGCAACTCAAAATAATAGAGTACAATTTAAAAGCAAAAAAGAAAAATTTGCAATTGTAATTCCGACATACAACCACCACCGGAAAGTCAGGGATGTTATCCAGTCAGCGTTATCGCTCAAACTTCCCATATTTGTCATAGACGATGGATCTTTGGATTTAACCCATGAAAAGATAAAAGACATTCCGGGCATTCACATCATCCGGCATAAAAAAAACCTTGGCAAGGGTGCTGCCATCATGACCGGGTTTGCCGAAGCTGCAAGAAATGCAGACTGGGTGATCACAATTGATGCTGACGGTCAACATGATCCCGGTGATGCCTCAAAATTAATGAAGGCTGCAATAAAGGCCCCTGGAGCAATCATTGTTGGCATGCGAATGGGAATGGATGGTGCGCATGTTCACTGGACAAGTCGGTTTGGGCGTCAATTCTCAAATTTCTGGGTATGGATTTCCGGAGGACCAAAGCTTTGCGATTCACAAAGCGGATTCAGAATCTACCCTTTACCGGAATCGATGAATCTTGATGTTAAATCAAAACGATTTGAGTTTGAAGTTGAAATTCTGGTGCTGGCCAACCGGCTGAGGATTCCGGTAATTGAAGTGCCGGTAAATGTCAATTATGATCCAGCCGGCGAACGAATTTCTCATTTTCGGCCATGGATGGATTTTTTCAGAAATACCCGCACATTTTCAAGATTGATTGTAGAAAGAATTTTATTAAAACCGTTTTTCAAGAGACGAAAAAAAAAGGCAGGGTATGAAAAACTCAATTTTTTTTAAGACAAATTCGTTTCAACGGATTTGTCTTATATTTTTGGGGCTTATTCTTTCCGTACTGATAATCACCGGCCTTTTCCGCATTCGAATTGACACAAATATATTAACGTCTTTACCCAAAACCGACCCTGTTATCTCAGATGCAAATTTTACGTTAATGCATCATCCTTTTCAAAATCAAATCGTTATCGATGTAAGTTGCCAGCGAAAAAATATTGATCTGCTGATTTCAGGCGGGGAAATGGTTGAAACCGCGTTGGCAAAAAGCGGTTTGTTTACCACAATCGGCATGAAAGATATGCAGCATCTGTTTCCCGAACTGCTGGATCATATCACAAACAGCCTTCCTGTAATGTTTAGCGCCGAAGAATTAAACACGCAGGTTAGACCCATTTTAGAAGACGGCAATATAGGTCAGCGGATTAGGGATAATTTATCCCAGTTATTTACCATGGATGGATTCGGACAGGCGGAGGCGATCTTAAATGATCCCCTGGGATTAAGAGGTATCGTGCTGCAAAAGCTCAAACAATTACTGCCGGCCGATAACGTTCATTTTTATAAAGAGCACCTGATATCTTCTGACCGCAAACATCTGTTGATTCTTGCCAATCCTCAAACAGCAAGCATAGATTCAAAATTGTCTCACAAAATTGCAGATCTGATCGAACAGATAAAAATAAAACTTAACCAAAAATTTAAAAAAACCGGTGATCATTTCACGTTAACACCTGTTGGCGCCTATCGTGCAACCCTGGACAATGAAATGGCTGCTAAAAAAGATACACAAAACGCAATTTTATATGCAAGCTTAGGAATCGCTCTGCTTTTAATGTTTTCCTTTCCCAGACCGTTAATCGGACTCCTCGCATTTTTGCCGGCTGTTTTCGGAACACTTTGTTCTTTAGCCGTCTATTCCATCTGGCATGAATCAATTTCGATCATGACGATCGGATTCGGCGGTGCAATTATTTCCATTACGGTTGACCATGGGATTTCCTATTTGTTATTTTTAGACCGTCCCTATGAAACAAGGGGACGGGATATTGTCAAGGAAGTCAGGGCCGTGGGATTTTTAGCGGTTTTGACATCTGTCTGTGCCTTTTTAACGCTCTCAATGAGTGGTTTTCCAATTCTGTCTCAAATCGGGCAGTTTGCAGCCTTTGGGATTGCATTTTCCTTTTTATTCGTACATATTTTTTTCCCTCTGATGTTGCCAAAAATGCGGCCTGGAAAATCAAAAAAACCGTTACCGCTGCAAACGGTGGTCAATAAACTATTCATCGGCGGCGGGAAATATAAGGCCATCTTGGCCATCGTCTTTGCGGCTGTGATGTGCTTTTATGCCAGGCCTGAATTCAAGGTCGATATTGCATCGATGAATACCATCACCAAAGAAACGATTGCTGCAGAAAACCTGGTTTCAATGGTGTGGGGCCATAAAATTTTTGATAAAGTTTATATGCTTATCGAAGCGGATACTTTAACACAGCTCCAGAATAAATGTGATATTCTGACCAATCGAATGGACAAGGAAATATCGGCGAAATGTTTGTCAAAAGCCTTCCTCCCGTCAATGATTTTTCCGGGGCCTGAAAGAAGGAAAGAAAATCTGGCCGCATGGCTCCAATTCTGGGATAAAAATCGAAAAGTTTCATTTTACAACAAACTCGGAGACATATCATCTGAGCTCGGATTTAAAACTGATGCATTTGCAGATACTTATGCAGTTCGTAATGGCATCAATTATAATCAAACGTCGATTCCGCAACAATTTTATCAACAATTCGGTATATATCAGTCACAAAAAAACAGTTCGTGGATATTGTTCGCCTCTCTTACCCCCGGTTGTTCATATGATTCACAAACGTTTTTCTCAAAATATCACGATGATAATAGTGTCCATATTTTTGATCCTCCCTTCTTCTCAAAACAATTGGGGGATTTTCTTTCAAAAACATTTATTAAAATGATTATAATTATCGGTTTTAGTGTTGTTCTTATCCTGTTGTTGTTTTTTTGGGATACAGTGTTAACGCTCACTGCATTAATCCCGATATTATTTTCAATGATATGTACGCTTGGGACACTTCATTTAATCGGCCGGCCACTGAATATCCCCGGCCTGATGCTTGCAGTTGTCGTAATAGGTATGGGCCTTGATTATTCTCTTTACCTTGTCCGCGCATATCAGCGTTATAGAAATGAATACCACCCCTTCCAGGACCATGTCCGGATGACAATATTTCTTGCCGCCACATCGACGTTAATCGGATTCGGCGCATTGAGTATGGGTGACCACAATCTCATGAGAGACCTGGGTCTTTTCCTGGTTTTGGGAATCGGCTTTGCCCTGATTGGTACGTTTATGCTCTTACCCTTCGTGCTAACCTATCTGTTCAAACCGGTGGTACTGGCCGAAATGAATATATCACCCAATTCGGCAGATCATTTAAAACGTATCAGACAATTATATGGGCACTTAGAGCCCTATCCCCGCTTGTTTGCCAGGTTTAAAATCATGCTCGACCCCATGTTTAAAGAAATCGATCTTTATCTTAACAGGCCGAATGTTCTCATTGATGTCGGTTGTGGCTTTGGTGTGCCTGCTGCATGGATACATGCCCTTTATCCCGATATTACCATATATGGCATTGAACCCGACAAGGAAAGAGCCAGAGTTGCATCCCTGGTAGTTAACACGAAAAGTAAGATCGATTACGGCAGCGCACCTGATTTGCCGAAGTTTACCGGTCGGGCAGATACAGCGCTGATGCTTGATATGATTCATTATTTAAATGATGCTGATCTGGATTTAACCTTAGACAACTTGTTATTGAAACTCAATTCAACGGGCAGACTGATCATACGGGTCACTATTCCTTGTAAAGCGAGAGCTCCGTTTTATCGTAGAATTGAGGAATTTCGGCTAAATCTCACTGGAATTAATTATTATTTTAGAAGTCTGGCCGAGATTAAACAGACATTGACGGCCAAAGGTTTTATGATCAAAACAATAGCACCGTCCGGTTCTAATCGCGAAGAAGCATGGATTGTCGCGGAGCT
>JAOZOL010000003.1:12440-30267 GCA_029933295.1 Desulfobacterales bacterium
ATGATCAATATTTTCTATGAAATATTAATATTTTTTTCACAACGATGCGGGATCTGGATTTTTTACATTGCTTCCTGGATTATTGCCACGGGATATTTTTTTATGTTCCCGACAAGGGTTTGCATAAGCGTACGCTTTTATCGCGCACTTTTCCCATTCCGCTCTGCATCCTATCATATTCTATGCGCATGGAGACAGTTCCATCGGTTTACCCATTTATATATTGATCGGTATTTGCTTCACCATACGAATCGGATTACTTATTCAACACAAGGATGGGATTACCTTGAAAAAGCCGTTAGACAAAAAACAGGTGGCATTCTGTTGATGTCACATATTGGAAACTGGGAAGTTGCGGCACAACTATTACGGGCAAGGTCTGTCCCTTTGATGCTGTATATGGGGGAAAAAAATAAAGAACAGATTGAAGGCACGCAAAAAGAAAACTTGAAAAAAAAGGGCATTCAAGTCGTTGCTGTCGCGCAGGGAAACAGTTCTCCTGTCGATATTTTAGAAGCCATTAAATTTCTCAAACAGGGGGGAATAATTTCCATGACCGGCGATCGTCTCTGGTCATTGCAGCAAAAAACCATCCAGACAACTTTCTTAAACCATGAAATCACAATTCCTGAGGCACCTCATGCAATAGCTGTTTTAACCGGTGTCCCCCTTTTCGTTTTTTTTGCTTTTCGCACCGGGCTGCATAAATATCATGTTGTGCTTAAGCCTCCCATTTTATTAAAAGCAAACTCCCGGCGTGACCGGAAAAAAACCATTAATATGTCAGCACAAAAATATGCCCGTATCCTTGAAGCAGCTGTTTTCAAATATCCGGTGGAGTGGTATCATTTTGAGCCCTTTCTTGGCCCCGTGATTCGTCCTAAGTCAAAGGAATACGGGTGCGAAAAAATTAATGCAACAGATTAGCCAGGCTATCCAAAACAATAAATATTTTCAATAAAAACAATCGAATAAAATTTATTGAATAAAATAAAAAAAGGCTCTATATATGGAAAAAAATCAAACAGTATCGATGCCCTCGATATGAACGGAATGCTTGAGGCTGAACTTGATATCGAGTATGTAATTAATTTTATATTGAAAACAAAAGAGTAATTTAATCCAAAACATGAAATGGTATTTAATAAAAAAAACCACAGCCCCGTCGGGAAAAATTTTAGCAACCGTGACTGTTCCGGCCAATTCTCCCTGGTTTTCAGGTCATTTTCCGGGCAACCCTATTCTTCCGGCCATTGCTCAAATTTCTATTGTATTTGATATGATACGCCAGGCCATTAAAAAACCGGTAATTCTTAAAGCATTTTCGCGGGTAAAATTTAGAAGAATTATTTTACCTGATGAGGAAATGGACATAACGGCATCTCGACTTGATCAAAAAACAATGAATTATTCCTTCCAAATAATGGTTAACAAAGAAATTGCTTGTAAAGGTATGATGCACACAGATGTATCTGAGATATTATAATTTTAGGTAAAGGAGAAACCATGCAACACGAGAATCAATTCCAGGAGACTATCCTGGCAGTAGCAAAAATTTTAATTGACGAATTAAGATTAGAAGATGTAACTCCGGAAACATTTGATCCTGATATCAATCTGGTGGATGAAGTGGGGATCGACAGTATGGACCTGGCAACGGTTGCGCTTGTTCTTCAAGATGAATATGGAATAACTATTGACGAAGAAGATTATCCCAAATTACAATCGATCCGCCTTATTGCAGAATATATCCAGCAACTTTTAACCATGGAGACATGATTGAAAAAATTTCAAGACCTGATGGGCAAGGATGGTTATGAGTAACAAAGGACACAATCTTTCAGAAAAAAAACAGTCCGTTCAAAATTGGAAATTTTCTGATATTATTGCCATTCCTGAAATCAAAAAAAGATGGGAGAAAGTCAGAAAATATTTTTTTCTGCGGGAATCAACCTATGATATGACCAACCGTTGCAACATTCAATGCGAAGGATGCTATTATTACAAGGGGGATAAATCCATTGCAAAAGAGAATAATGATCCGCGCAAATGGCAACAATTGATGCTAAACGAGAAAAAAAGGGGGATCACCTATGTCGTGCTCGCCGGCGCGGAACCCTCCCTTGTGCCCGAGCTTTGTGAAATCTGTTTTCAAGAAATCTCTCACGGCTGCATTGCCACCAACGGATTAAAAAAAATACCCGCATCGGTTGATTATCAAATACATATCTCCGTTTGGGGAAACGACCAGACCAGCCTGAAAACAAGAAACGCTAAAAACATGCTGGGCCGACAGATGGATAATTACAAAAATGATCCCAGAGCTGTTTTTGTTTATACGTTTACCCGAAGCAATATTGATGAAATATATGAAGTAGTCGATTTCATAGCAAAAAATGATGGTATTTTAACTTTTAACATGTTTTCAGCGCCTGTTGGATATGATGGCAAATTGCGCCACGACGATATTTCACTTATTAAAACAAGAAAAGCAATGCAGGAAATTTGCTCTCAATATCCTGAAAATATTTATTTTTCAGACTATAATATCGTCTGTCATACACACAAGCTGGGACTGCACAATTTATTTTCCTGTCCCTATCCGAGAATGAATGCATCCACGGATGTCGGGCTTGGCCGCTCTTTCAGACAATATCGGGCAGACCTTACGTGGGACAGGAATATGGCCTGTTGTGTACCTGACACGGATTGCATCGATTGCCGCCATTATGCCGCCGGCAGTGCAGTGGTTACAGCCAGAATCTACCGGCACGCTATCGATCCGGAGCTGTTTTCTGCATGGCTGGATTACGTGGATACCTATCTTGCCGTATGGGTAAGGGGATATGAAAAAGGCATCAATCTATGTTCCGGTTTGATCGCCCCGCCTGGACATGAAATATTTGAACATTGAGTATAAAGATATCTGGAGTATATAATGAAAACTGTTAGTTCATTGCTTGATCGGGATTGGTTGGCACGTTATAAAAAAATTTCCAAACTTAATATCCGCAGTTCAATTTATGATGTAACCAATAGATGTAACCTCAGATGTAAGGGCTGTTTTTTTTTCTCTTCAGGTGAAGATAAGGCAGCTAAAGAAGAAATGGATCCGGAAAAATGGGCGCAATTTATTGATTCGGAAAAAAAAAGAGGGGTGAACCTTGCGATTCTCATCGGCGGAGAACCGACTCTCTGTTTAGACAGAGTTGAAATGTTCTATAAACGGATACCCAGCTATTGTGCGACCAACGGATTGATTAAAATCCCGAGAGACCGCTTTCCGGACATGATAATCGGCATTTCCCTGTGGGGGGATGAAAAAGATGAAAAGCTCCTGCGCGGGAAAGATACCTTTTCCATTTCCAGTAAAAATTATGAGGGAGATCCTCATACGTATTACCTTTACACAATAACCCCCAAACAAATCGGCAAAACAGAACACATTATAAAAAAAATCCGTAATGTCGGTCTCAAAGTACACATGCAACTTCTTTCAAACGATGAAGGGGTAGATGGTTTTTTCTGGCAAAAAGAAGAATTAAAAGATCTTTGCGCAGAAATGGATGCGATGCTGGACGCCTATCCTGAGACAATAATTTCTTCAAAATATTACCATAAAATAATTACAACAGGTAAAATGCTTGGAAGATCTTTTGGGTGGACCGAGTGCCCTTCTGTGACTGAATCGTTAGACAATCGAAATCCGCAGCCAAAACGTTTGATTCATTTTGCCCGCTGGGCGGCGGATCTTAAGACCATGCATCGCTGCTGTACTTCAGCGACCAGGGATTGTTCGACCTGTAAAGATGGTGCTGCGCATATGAGTTGGGTCATGGTGAACAAAAGAGCCCACATGCGTTCAACCGAAGATTTTCAAAATTGGATTGAAGTTTATGAAATGTTTGCAAAACTTTATCAGTTTATTCCATGGTAAATCCCTCCAAATCAATGGGTAACAAAAAAAGTGTAATTGTCGGATATGATGTTGTTTCGCCACTTGGATCTAATCTGAAAATCCAATGGGAAAAGGCTGTTTGCGGAAAAAGCGGCATAGGTCCGCTAACCCGGTTTGAACTGTCCGATAATTTTCCCGTCCGCATAGCCGGAGAAGTTCCCGATATCGACACTTCACAATACCCATTTTTATCACCCCGTGAACTTGCTAACTGGAAATCACCGATTTTTAAATATGCGATGCTGGTTGTTTATCGCGCCCTTGAAATGAGCGGTATCAAAATCACCAAAAAATTATCCCCGCGTGTTGCCGTGACTTTTAGTTCCGCCGTTGGAGGACTGGATGCCGTCCTTCATGCTGACAGACGAATGATGGCTAAAGGGAAACTGCCGCCGCCATATACAAATCCAAATTCATGTGTCAATATGGTAGGCGGTAAAATTTCCATTTTAACCAATGCGACGGGACCAATCACCTCTACCATTACCGCATGTTCCACGGGAGCCACCTCCATGATTGTCGGTGCAATGCTTTTAGAAACCGGAAAGGCGGATGTTGCCATTTGCGGTGCCGTCGATTTCGCCATAATTGAGCCGCTTGTTGCGGGGTTTGCAACCATGAACGGTGCATATAAAACAAAACCAAATCAGCCAAAAGAGCCGGCGCCTTTTGCAAGCAGGCCATTTTCAATTAATCGAAGGGGGTTTGTTATATCAGAAGGGGCGGGGTCTATTATTTTGGCCACACGGGAGTTTGCCGATGCCCATGGTTTAAATTATAATATTGGCCTGGCCGGCTGGGGAATGACCTCGGATGCCCATCATTTTGTCGCCCCCCATACACCGACCGTGTCCCGCTGCATTGCCCAAAGCATTCATACTGCCGGGATTACCCCTGAAGATATTGATGCAATCAATGCACATGCCACTTCAACCCAAATCGGAGATACGGTTGAAGTTGAGGCATTGAACGAAATTTTCAAAAAAAGTATCCCCCCTGTAACCGCCAATAAATCTTTAATCGGTCATGCAATGGGGGCTTCCAGTGCAATTGAAATTATTTTTGCCATGGAAGGGATGAAGAGGGATACACTGCTGCCCACCATCAATTATCAGCCCGACCCAAAAATTCCGCTTGATTCCCTGCAAACGCGGCAATATAAGCTCAACCAGGAATTTGTTCTAAAAAATGCTTTTGGATTCGGTGGCTGCAATTCGTGTATTGTCTTGCAAAAAATAAATTAACCAAAATAAGGAACCTATGAAAGCTCCTAAGAATAGACGCGTTTTTATAATCGGCTATGGCGCGGCAACGCCCCTAGGTCAAAATTTTGATAAAACATGGAAGCGTGCAATAAAAGGTGAAACCGGTTTTACTAAAGTAACACGATGTAAGGTCGAATCGCTAAGTAATGTCGTTGGCCAGATACCTGATTGGGACCCCATGTCTTTTGATTTTGTGGATGGCAAGGAAGCGTACAACTGGAATGCGGATTTTATTATTCTGACCATGGCGGTTTGTCGTGAAGCACTGCAAAATTCAGGCTTGGAAATGGATACGGATATTAAATCAAGAACCGCGTGCCTGATCGGATCAGCTTTAAATGGCACGGATTCATTTCGAATTGCCATGGATAATTATATCAACAAAGGGCCCTTAAAAATAAGCCCCTATCTTCTCCCAAACCTTTGTGCCAATCTTCCTTCGAGTAAAGCCGGCATACTATTGGGTTTCACCGGCCCGATTTTTTCCCCGCAAAGCGCCTGCGCATCCGGGAATCATGCCATTGGAATCGGAGCCCGGATGATCCGTGACGGTGATTGTGATTTTGCCCTTGCCGGCGGTGTGGATACCTGTATTCTGCCGGAAATTATCCATGGATTTGCAAACATGAATGCAACCATCAAAATCGACAAAAAAGATCGCGCATACAATGATCCGGCTCAGGCATCCAGGCCCTTTAGTGTCGACAGAAAAGGGATGGTTCTTTCAGAAGGGTGCGGGGTCCTGGTATTGGCCGCTGAAGAGATGCTAAAATCCTACGGCCTCTCCCCTAAAGCAGAGGTGCTTGGGGTGGGCTGGACTTCAGATGCGTATCACTTTACCAAGCCTAATCCAGACACTATCATAAGAGCCTTAAGTGCGGCCATTGAAGATGCCGAGATAAGTCATGAAGATATTCAGTATATTAATGCACACGGAACATCCACTTCAAAAGGAGACAGCACTGAAATTGAATGCCTGAAAACGGTATTTGGGAAAAAGTTGAAAAATATTCCCATATCTTCAAACAAATCCCAAATAGGACATACGCTGGGGGCGTCTGCTGCAATTGAAGCCGCCTTAAGTATAGAAGGAATGCAGAATGGCTATATCCTTCCCACTGTTAACCATATACCGGATCCGAAATTAGATGATATCGACATCGTGCCGAATATTGCCCGCCGGCAAAATTATGACTGTTTTCTGTCTAATGCATTCGGCTTTGGCGGTACCAACTGCTGCATTTGTTTCAGAGGGATATAGCCATGAAACCCAAACCATTCATACCGGAAAAATATAACAACGACGACAGATTTGTTAAAAACAAAGCAGACGGCCGCGTCTGGCATAGATGCCGGTATCGCACATTGTATGCGGATACAGACTGCTCCCAGCTTGTCTATCATTCAAATTATCTGCGCTATTTTGAATTCGGGCGGGCCTCTTTAATGCGGGATGTCGCCTACTCCTACAGGGAAATTGAAGCAGACGGATATCTGTATCCGATTATTGAAATCGGGCTGAAATACTACAACCCATTATATTACGATGATCCCATGTGGATCCATACCCGTTTTTCAAAACTTGAAAGGGTTCGGCTTCAGTTTGATTATATTATCACCCATCCGAAAAGCCAGAAAATCATTTGCCATGGATTTACCAGGCACTGCGCAGTCAATCTATCCGGAAAACCAGTGGCAATCGACGAAAAAACGGTCCATTTATGGAAAATGTTTCCAAAATAACCGATACAATCAAATTACCGCTTACAATCGATGTACATCCATATTTAAGAGATCATCGTTTTTTAGGCAAGGCGGTTCTCCCCGCAGTCGAATCCTTGCAGCTCATGGCAGTATCCGTTGGAACAGTCCGTCCCGAGGTCAATATCCGTTTGCTGACGAATGCAACGTTTAAAAAATTTCTCTACATCCAACCGCAGGATAAACAAATCAATGCCTTTACCGAAATTGAAATGACCACTGACGGACTGATTATTGCCAGATTGATCACCAGACATTGCTCCCCGCAAAAAGGCTTTACACGCGTAAAGGAACACGCTGTTGTTCACTTTAATGACAACAAAAATCATAAAAACAGACCAATTGGGGCATTTGAATTAATTGAACCCGCCCCTGACAAATACAACAAGGATTGCATGGGCGTTTCCGCTGAAAAAATCTATCGCGAACTTGTTCCGTTCGGCCATAGCTATCATAACCTTACCGGCAGCCTGAAACTTTTTAAAAAAGGAGCTGATGCAACCATTTGTGCTCCTGAATACCCTGCATCATCAAACCCGCTGGGTTCACCCTTTACACTGGATGCCTCATTTCATGCAGCATGTGTATGGGGACAACGCTATGGCAACATCGTAGGATTCCCGGTGGGTTTTAAAAAACGGATCATTTTGAAACCGACACAACCGGGGCAAACCTATCAATGCCGGATCGTTGCCGTTAAAACCACCCCGGAAATGATCAAATTTAATATCTGGATATATAATGAAAAAAATGAGCTTTTTGAATCAATACAGGGTGTTGAAATGAGAGATGTCAGCGCGGGAAGATTAAAACCTCCTGGCTGGCTGCATAAAAGCGGTTAAATGATTTTTTGAAAAATCCGTTCAATCGTGGTTTTGTCATATTTTCCGGTAGGTGAAACAGGAATGCTCTCAACGATCTTGATCCAACGGGGCACTGCATAGGGTTCGAGCATTGCCATGATTTGCTGTTTTAATTTGTTTTTTTCAATATTGCCCTCAACCAGTGCCCAAATTTCATTTTCCCGTCCTGTCTGACTCTTTGTTGAAATGACAAGGGCATCTGTTACGTTTGCCAGGTGAATAATTTTATTTTTTACTTCATCCATATCCACGCGTTTGCCTGCCACCTTGACAACGCGATCGGCTCTACCGATCAATTTAAAACTGTCTTTACCGACAGCCTGTACATGATCTCCGGTATCAATAAAGCCGTCATCATCGCGAGGTATTTCGGGGGATACAAAATCAGAACGGACAAATAGTCGATCTGATTTGATTTTCCAGTCAACACAATCATGGGAAATATAATGTGCCTGTCCCCCGGCCCAGCACCGGGTCGCAATCCCACCGCTTTCGGTTGAGCCGTAAATTTCAATGACCCCCAGGCCGGTTTGTTCAAAAAACGACTGGCTGTCCGCCTGACGCAATTTCCCGGCTGAGGAGAATGCCAGCCTAAGGGCAGCTCTTGTCATACCGCTTCCATTTAATACCCGATAATGAATCGGGATACTTACCAAAACACTAGCACCTTCTTTTTCTATGGCACGATGAATTTCATGGGGAAATGTAAACACATCTTCAAGGACTGCGGCTGAAGCGACCAGGGGGAGAAGCACGGAAAATAGCAATCCGTAAATATGAATGGGCGGCACGGTTGCGGCGAATCTGTCTGATGAGGAAATATTGAATTTGCCTGACAAAAAAAAAGCTTCTGCAAACATATTGCGGATCGTTTTGGACCAGATTTTCGGCGTCCCGGTTGAGCCTCCGGTAAACAGTTTTAAAAAAATACTGTCCGGACGTCGAAGAGCGCCATGAATCCCATGAAAAAATTCTGTTTTCAGCATTTTACGGGTATCAATGACCAGCGTCTCGACTTCCGGCGGGAATGAAATTACCTGATCTGTAATTGCCCTTGAAAAGGGGATAGAATGATACATATCTAAAAGGGCTGACTCTGAAAATGAATGGGGGATGACAAAGGTAACAGGACATGTCATGGCAGCTAAAAAAGCAGCGGCCACAATGCCCTTGTCCATGGCACAAAGACAAATGGTTTCCTCCATGCCGGATGAAAAAAAAGTCTCTCGAATTCCTGCAGAAAGTGCATAGATATCTTTATATGTATATTTTGAAGGAATATAGAACCGGTCAGGGTATCGCGGACCTGAAACAAGCTGTTTGAATTGTTGGTAAAATTGATCCATTGGATTAAATGTCATCTTTTTTTGAATATTTTAGCAAACAGACACAATAAAAAGCTTTTCATGGCAATGAATTATCACCGTATGAGAAAAATAATTTATCAATTATTTCAAATAATTATGAATAAACTATTTGACAGCATCTTTTCCCAAGCATTTCACGGCAACGAACCGTTTTTAGTTCAAAGATAATAGGCTATCTTGCTAAAATTGTAAAGGCTGTGCTTTTTTTTGATTCAGGGCAACCGATAAAGTGCCTGTTAAAACTTGACAAACACAACGATTTCTAAGATACATTAGGCTACGAAAAAATAACTTATGCCAAATAAAAATTGCCTCCATTCATTTATCACAAGGACTTTATTATGCACGACAGAGGACATTGGAAAAACCGTCAGATTTTCATCATGGCCGCTGTCGGATCGGCGATCGGATTGGGCAATTTATGGCGTTTCCCTTATGTAGCCGCCCAGAACGGGGGAGGCGCTTTTCTTGTCCCCTATTTTGTGGCCTTAGTCTCGGCCGGAATTCCATTAATGATAATCGAATATGGGCTTGGTATCCGGTCCCAGGCATCAGCGAATATCGCTCTGGGTGCAATCCGTCCTTTTTTCCGCTATTTCGGCTGGATGGCTATTCTTGGGGCCTTTGTTATCAATGTGTATTATTGTGCGGTAATGGGATGGACGTGGGTATACCTTTTTGATGCAGGTTCTTTGCCGGAATGGGCAAAAGATATCGCGTCAAGTAAACATCATTTTATGGTTGATGTCTTAAATGTTTCCGGAAGTCCATTTGAACTGGGGGGCATACAATGGCCGATTTTAGCCGGGCTGGTCGCCACCTGGGTAATCATCTGGGCGATAGTCAAAGGTGGATTAGATCGTGTCGGTAAAGTTTTGCTTTACACGGTCCCCCTGCCGGTCATACTCGTACTTATTCTGGTTGTCCGCGGACTGACGTTAAAGGGGGCCGCCACCGGCATAAATTATTATCTGACGCCGGACTGGTCGCAATTGACAAATCCCCAGGTATGGCTTGCCGCCTATGGGCAAATATTTTTCTCTCTTTCCGTGGGCTTTGGTACAATGATCGCTTATGCATCGTTTATGCCCAAAAAAACTGAGATCCCGAATTCTGCAGCGATAACTTCCTTTGCAAATTGTGCATTCAGTTTTTTAGCGGGATTTGCCGTTTTCAGTGTCCTTGGATATTTTGCCGTGGCCTCCAATATGCCGGTATCCGAAGTCACCGGGAGCGGGCCAGGATTAGCGTTTGTTGTTTACCCTGCGGCACTTGCTACATTACCTTTCTGGGTTAAGGGCTTTGGGTTTCTGTTTTTTCTAACACTTTTACTTCTAGGCATAGATTCTGCTTTCAGCCTGCTGGAGACAGTTTCTGCTGCAATCAGCGATAAATTCGGCCTTTCCCGGACCGTATCAACTTCCATCATAACCGGAATAAGCCTGTTGCTTGGTTTGCCGTTCACCTCAAAAGCCGGTTTATTATGGCTTGATATTGTTGATCATTTTATTCTCACTTATTTGATTACATTGGTAGGGATTGTCGAATGTATCATTGTGGGATATTTTCTGGGGGTTAAAAAATTCGCCCAAGAAGTAAATGAAAATGCAGAAATCCATCTTGGAACAATATTTTGCATTATGATATGGATAGTTACACCAGGGGTTCTGATGTATAGTTTTATTCTCTCCGTATTCAAAGAATTTCAGAAACCCTATGAGGGATATCCGGTTCCGGCCCTTTTATTTATGGGCATTGGTAGTTTAGTTATAGTGTTTGTCTTAGCAGTCGTTCTCGGTAGCCGGTATACAAAAAATGACCGTGAATGGAAGGCAATTGAATCCGGGATATTAAAAAAGGAGAAGGAAAAACAGGTATGACGGCAGCAGCTATTATTATGGCATTAACGGGAATTTTTCTGTTGTATGGCGGGCTTTCCTTCTGCATTGGAATTGCCTGGTATCATGGCAGATCACAGAAAAAAAAATAGGTATAGTGTCCGCTATTTAAGGATATTTTTTTGCGTTTTTTTAAATCATTATCAAAACAGCTGTTAAAAATCAAATTTGTTCAAAATGCGGTGGCAGAAAAAACCGATTTAAGTATTTTTAAAGAAAAACCGACACCGAAAATGATCTTTGGGTTTATCTGCATCACAGTTAGTTACATCATTTGCTGGCCGGTAATAAGCGTTTTGGGCATCATCTCGATTTATCTTAAAGCGCCGTTACTTCTTATCATTGGTGGGATCTTAATCTGGGGCACCTCACACCTTCTTTTCATGTTTGGTTTTTATCTGGCCGGTGCCCAGCATTCAAAAGTCTTTCTAAAATGGATCACCCGGCTTTTTATTGAAAAATTCTCCGCCTGACAAATAAATTTTTTATTTTAACGATCGGACTGCCATCTTTGCTGCCGCCAGACAACTTCCAATCACCCGTGCCGAGGCAATCGCATCATTATCGGCACTGATACACTTACCGGCAACCATTAAATTTCATTCTTGACATAACATTAGAATCGCTCAATCAGCTTATCGATTAAAAACGAGCTTTCCCTCATGGCCTGTTCACTGAAGGGCCCGAACCATTTGGCGATTTTATTAAATTCTTCTTCGAAAAGCTCTTTACCGCCCTTTTCCAGCATATTTAGATTTTGATTTAATTTTTCAATATATGCTTTCAGCAATTCCCGCCGCTCACGCGATGCAAAAATAATTTCCGCATACATAGACGCATCCTGTGCAAAAAGTCGCCCCACCATGCCCAGTTCCAGCCGATAAATGGGGCTTGAGAATTCAAGGGTTCTTTCCAGTTTAACTTTTTTAGATGCTAAAAACTGGCCAAAGGTAAATGTGGTAAAATGTCGCAGGGCCTGAACAATGGCCATAATTTCATCATGCTCGTCGGCATCAGACATGACAATAATAGCTCCCCAGATAGAAAACTGATCGATCACCCATTGACAGGCATCATCATCCCTGCCCGGCGTGGCAACAACAATCTGTTTGTCCAGGCTTGACGTTGTAGGCCCAAACAAAGGATGAAGCCCCAGTACCGGCCCTGTATGCGCTTGAAGCATGGCATGAAGGGGACTTTTTTTAATACTAGTGACATCCGCAAAAACCGCATTTTCAGGCAGATACGGGCCGATCTGTTTTATGATGTCAGCGGTTTTTTCTATGGGCACTGAGATAATGGCAAGATCAATCCCTTCACACAATTGTGCGATATTCGGCCAATCCTTACTTCCCATTACCCGGACCTGGTATCCGGCATTGATGAACCATTGTTTAAAATACCGGCCCATCTCACCAGTTCCCCCTACAATAAGAACGGTGGCACCGGGCCGCACCCCTTTGCGAGCCATATGCCCGGTCTGTTCCACCCGGGAACGCCGCAGGATAATACGATACAATTCTTCAACATAATCCGGGTCAAGCCCGGCCCGACGGGCCTGCTGACGTCTGTCTGAAATCAAATTTTCTTCCCTTGCAGGGTGATACACAGACAGATTATGCGCCTTTTTCAAGGCAACTACCCGTTCCACCAGATTCTGGCGTTTCGACAGCTGATCAACCATCTGGTGATCAATGGAATCAATTTCCTTTCTAAAATCCTCAAGCGCAGCCAGATAGTCTTTTGAAATATTACTCATTTTTAATCCTTTTCATATGGGCAATTATTCTATATACGAAACAAATATTTATCAATAAAGAATCCTGCTGTACCTGAAAATCAATAATGCCGCGAATTATTCATCCACCCGCTTGCATTTTTCCCTTGAAAATTCAATGCGATATGTTAGTTATAAAATTCAACCCGTTAATTTTTTTTGAAGTTTCCCAAACATTTTTAAATACGCACTCAACCATCAAACAAAGGGATACTGAATGAACATCAACATATTCAAACATCATCAACACATTTTCATCCTTGTTCCACTTATACTGACACTTATTGTCTGTCCATATTCAAAGGCCGGGAAATTCAAAAAAGAGTACAAAATGCAGGTGACCGTCGGGCCAAACTTTTATTGGGGCCGGGGGGCAGCCAAATTCGCAGAGCTGGTCAATAAAAAAACACTTGGTCAAATCAAAATTAAACCCTATTACGGCAGTTCTCTTCTCCAGGGCGCACAATTAAAATCCGCTCAACTGGTTGCCAAGGGTGTCATCGACTGTGCATTTGAATCCACCATTAACATCTCTTCGGTAATTCCTGAGTGCAATCTTTTTTCCCTTCCTTTTTTTATAAATACCTATGAAAATTTAGACAAGCTTGAGCAGGGACAAACCGGGAGGGTTATTTTTAATGCGATGAAACAAAAACGACTTATGCCGCTGGCATGGGGAGAAAACGGATTTAGGCAGATCACCAATGATAAAAAAAGCATCATGAGGCCGAAAGATTTAAAAGGCTTAAAAATCCGGGTGGTGGGAAGCCCCATTTTCATTGATATCTTTAGGGAGCTGGGAGCAGACCCGGTGAATATGAACTGGGGAGACGCGATCACCGCTTTTCAGCAGGATGTTGTGGACGGGCAGGAAAACCCGCCGGGCGTATTGCTTCCGGTTCAAATCTGGCAATACCATAATCAGGTGACGTTCTGGAATTATCTGGCTGATCCGCTGATTTTCTACTGGAATAAAAAACAATGGAATGCATTTCCCAAAGATATCAAACAAGCCATTTCCCAGGCAGCGATTGAAGCCGGCCGATTTGAAAAAGCCCTGTGCCGGGCGGGGATGGACGGCGCTGTTTCAACAACGATTCTAAAGGAAGAATTTAATTATAAAACAGATATTGCAGATCCGATAAAATTTTTAAATAAAAAGGGAATGAAGATTACCATTCTTTCTGATGAGCAGCAGGCTTCGTTTAAAGCAGCCACGCAACCGGTTTATAAAAAATGGATACCCAAAATCGGTAAAAATTTGGTAAAGGAAGCAAAAAAGGATATGAAAGATTAAAATGAATCTCCCCGACAAACCCCTTCGAATTGATTACCTCATCGCCGCCATTCTTCTTTTTTCCATGGCCGCCATTGCGTTTATCAACGTCATAAGCCGATATCTGTTTCATTTTTCCTTTGCAGCCACCGAAGAAATAACCATCAACCTGTTTGTTTGGCTGACTATGGTGGGTTCCGGGATTGCCTTTGAACGCGGCGGCCAGCTCGGCATGGTCACCCTTTATAACCTTTTCCCCAGGCCACTGAAAAAAGCAGCGATCCTCTTCAGTGCGTTCATGAGTGCCGCCCTGTTTATTGTCGTGGATATTTTCACGATTCAGGCCATCTATGATGAAATCACCCTGTTTCAGGCCACTTCTGCAAGCTTAGGGATTCCGGTCTGGATCTATTACCTTGGGGTGCCCGTGTTATCCGTCTTTGTGTTTCGGGGGATCTGTCGAAATGCTTCCAATAAACTGACTCATATCAGCGACAGATCCAAAAACTGATGGATATCCTTCTGCTTACAGCTCTTTTTTTCTTTCTCATGATCATCGGTCTGCCCATCGGCACTGCCTTGGGTATATCCGCAGTGATCACCATCTGGCAGTTTGACCTGGGCATCAGCATAGTGGGGATTAATTTTTCATCCGGGATTGCGTCGTTCCCTCTTCTGGCGGTCCCTTTTTTTATTCTTGCCGGCGTTTTGCTTGATAAAGCCGGGCTTGCCGCATCCATTGCCCGATTTTTTGAACTTCTGCTTGGAAAAGCAACCGGCGGGCTTGCCATGGTGTCGGTCTTTACCTGCATGTTCTGGGGCGCCCTGTCAGGCTCAGGACCGGCCACCACAGCGGCGGTGGGGCTTATTCTGCTGACACCTATGATCAGACACGGATATGATAAAAATTTTGCCGGGGCTGTAATCGCCAACTCTTCAGACCTGTCTATTATCATTCCCCCAAGCATCGCTTTTATAATTTACGGCAATATTACCAGTGTATCTGTCAGCGCCCTTTTTGTGGCAGGCATTGTTCCGGGGATTCTGACCGGTATTGGTACTGCTCTGGTCGCTTTTTTGATATCTAAAAAAAGAGGATATCACGGCATTAACCAAAGAGGAAACGTAAAAGAAATACTTCATGCCCTTAAAAATGCATTCTGGGCGTTTATCTCGCCGGTCATCATTTTAGGTGGAATTTACACCGGCATCTTCACCCCCACCGAAGCAGCAGTGGTCAGTGTATTTTACAGCCTTTTTGTTGCGCTTTTTATTTACCGGTCTTTAACATGGCAAATTCTGCTTGATGTGCTGGTAGATGCCAGTGTCACAAGTTCCGTTATCATGTTCATCGTGGCGTTTGCCGGTATTTTTTCATGGGCAACTTCGGTTACAGGGTTTGTCGATCAGGCTGCTGAATTTATTGTCCGCATTTCTCCAAATGCCATTATCATGATTATTCTGATTAACCTGCTGCTTCTGATACTGGGCATGTTCATTGATGCTATTTCCATATCATATCTTGTAATGCCGATACTCCTTCCGGTACTGCATGCATTTAAAATCGATCCGCTCTGGTACGGGGTTATTTTTATCACTGCCCTCGCCATAGGACAGGCAACCCCGCCGGTGGGGGTGAACCTTTTTACCGCAGCCAATCTTATTAACGGCAGCGTGGACGGCGTGGCAAAACAGGCAATTCCATTTGTGATCATGGATATTTTGATATTGATTATACTGACACTTTTTCCGGCCTTGTGTTTGTTTCTACCCAGGCTTGCCGGGTTGTATTGAACTGCTGAAGAGATACGCCCGTTATTTTTTTACTTTCGGTTGATGCACCTTGCAGTATTTTGATCCCGGGACAGACTTATTTTTGCACGGTTTCCCGCTTTTTGTCTTGGCACTGCAAATTTCACTGGTTTTCGAAGGCCCGGACGATGCTGCTTTCTTCATTTTTGCCGGTGCTTTTTTCTTTTTGAGGCTATCGAGTTTTACGGCGGTTAATTTTTTGCCGTCATCAACCAGCGGCTCGATGACCACTTTCCCGGTTTTGGCAATATCATAGAGACACTCAAATTCTTCTTCAAAATTTTTCAAAATGGCATCCGGGTCCGGCACCAGACCTTCATCAGTCACAAGACCGATACCGACTTTACCGGCATAGCTGAAAATACTGATCCCCATGCCCACCCGGCCGCTTCTGGGAACCCAGCCGATAAAATTTTCAATCTTTTTACCCGCAAAATAAAGCGGTTCCTGGGGGCCGGGAACGTTGGTCATCACCATGGATGCCTTGTTGGCAAAAAAATGGGAAGCGGTTTTGGCAATACTGGCTGATGAGATGCCAAGGGCGCTTAACACCATAAACGCAACAAACGCGTCCGGTGACTGTTTGAGATGATCCATCCGTTTTTTAACTTCCCTTAATCGTAAAATCGGGTCGTCAATATATATAGGAAGGGCAAGGAAAACCAGACTGAATTTATTACCCAGTTCAAACGCGGTGCCCGGTTCCCGGATATTGACGGGAATTGCAGTCCGAAGCTCGGTTTTTTTGACCCGATCGCCCTGGTCAATGAGATACCGCCTCAAGGCCCCGGTTAAAGATGCAATCAGGACATCGTTGACCGTGGCATTAACCGCCTTGCTGACGATTTTCACTTTATTCAAAGACATAAGGTTCGTCCAGGCAACGCTCTTTCTCACCCTCAACTTGCCCTTGAAGGAGGTTTTGGGATCAGACGGCATCATGGCAAGTTTCCCCAAAACCGTCGCCGTATCAACAGACAGGGAAGAAGCGGTTTTGGCCAGGTTCTTCACATGGGACGGCTTTGATATCAATTTTGACCACTCATCAATCAGTTTTCCGCCCACCACCTGGGTTTTGTCGATAACTCCGGATACACTCGTCAGCAATTGCCCCACCGGAATAAAAGCCGGGGGCGACCATTTCTTCTTCTTTTTTGATTTTTTATTTTCAAATAAGGGGGTCCCGTCCGGTTCTTTGTCTGCAGTGGAGAGCAGCACATAAACCAGGGAAATACCATCCGCAATGCAATGATGGAGGCGGAAAAACAGCGCGCATCCTTTTTTATAGTTTTCGATGAGATGACATGACCAGAGGGGTTTGGTCCGGTCCATGGGAATGGTCATCAAATCACTGACCATGCGCTGAAGTTCCTCCTTGCCGCCTTTTCCCGGCAATGCCACTTTGTGGAAATGGGATCGGATATCAAAAAAGGGATCAAACTCCCAGCTGGCAACACCGACGCCTGACAACGGCATGACAACGCGTTGTTTAAAACGGTCAAACGCACACAACCTGTTTTCAAGGGTTTGAGAGGCCTTGTCATAATCAATCTTTTCTTTAAATTCCATGATACCGGTTATGACCATCAGGTTGGTGGGATGATCCATGTGGAGCCAGAAATTATCCGCATTTGTCATTGTCTCAGCCATAATGCTCTCCTTTTTTAAAAAATTTACGCAGGCTTATTCGTTCAAGATTAAAAATAACAATTTATCGAACTGCTGGCTCATAAACCCTTACCAGAGACTTCGGACATTTTCATACGCAAGAATTTTTTCATTTTTTGTCAATATCGTTGCATTTTCTTCCCGTGCCGTTGCAACAATAATCTGGTCAGCCGGATCGTTAT
>JAOZOL010000003.1:30367-34845 GCA_029933295.1 Desulfobacterales bacterium
AGCCGGATCGTTATGAAATGGCTGGGGCAAAACAGTCGATCGATATGATAGGATCGGAGAAAGGGGAACTAACCTTAATTTTGGCATATCAAGGGCAATTCTTATCCAGTCCTCCGGATCACATGAAATGCCGACTCTCTTTTTTTCTATAAGTTTACAAAATTCCCAGGGAGAAATCGCTGACAGGAGAATCTCTTCATACATATTTGAATTACCAATTAATTTTTTGACTTTTTTTGATAATTTCTGCGGATTCATGTTCCACCAGATCCAGGTATGTGTATCCAGCAGATATATCATTTACAAGCATCCCACATTTTCTCTCCCAAAGGAGAAATGACATTTTTTTCAAAAACAAACGCATCTGAAAGTCTGCCCGCCCTGGGGTTTATATCGGACGTGCGATAGGGTGTTATCTGGGCTAAAGGCTTACCACGCTTTGTGATAACAATAATTTCCTGGGTTTGAGCTATCTGATCCAAAATTTTCAAGGCATGTGTTTTAAACTGACTAATTCCCATGGTTTTCATGTGAACTCCTCCTTAGAAAACTTACCATAAAAATAATAGTCATTTTAAATGGTCAAGTCAAGAATAACCTTTTTCAAATATATCTAAATCCAGCTTCCGCGCTTTAATATTGTCTAAAACATTTTTAATAAACATATCCATGGCAACACCGTAACGGACTTTCCCGTCCAGGGTTCTGACCGAAAGTGTGCCGGCCTGTTTTTCCTTTTCCCCGGCCGTGATAATCAGAGGTATCTGGCTGAGTTGTGCTTCGCGAACCTTTTTCTTTAAGCTTTCCGTGCGCGCATCAACGGATGATCGCAGGCCCGCCTTTTCAAAGGTTTGATGCAATTGCTCGGCAAAAGGCGCCAAATCATCATTTATGGGCAGGATAATAAGTTGAACCGGCGCCATCCACAGGGGAAATTTTCCGGCAAAATGTTCAATAAGAATCCCCAAAAACCGTTCAATGGAGCCGTAAATAACCCGGTGGATCATCACAGGCCGGTGTTTATCATTATCTTCGCCGATGTAAGACAGATCAAACCGTTCCGGCAGGGACATATCCAGCTGTATGGTGCCGCACTGCCAGGTCCGCCCGATGGCGTCCTTGATGTGGATATCAATTTTGGGCCCGTAAAACGCACCGTCCCCCTCGTTGATTTTATACTCCGCGCCATAAATTTTTAAGGCTGAAGACAATCCACTGGTGGCGTTTTCCCACTGCTCGTCCGTGCCGATGGATTTATCCGGCCGGGTGGACAGCTCCAGATGAAATCCCAGACCAAAGGTTGAATACATACGTTCCACCAGTTTCAGCACGCCGAGAATCTCTTCGGTAATCTGATCCGGGGTCATAAAAATATGCGCATCATCCTGATGGAATGCCCGGACCCGGAAAAGACCGGAAAGCACACCGGAAAGCTCATGGCGATGGACAAGTCCGATCTCCCCTGCCCTAAGGGGCAAATCTTTGTAGGAATACCGACGCCGCTTATACAGCAGCATACCGCCGGGACAATTCATTGGTTTGATGACTGATTCGGCCTCATCAATAACGACCGTATACATGTTCTCCCGGTAATTCTCCCAGTGACCGCTTTTTTCCCAGAGTAAACGGTTTAAAATGATCGGTGTCTTGGTTTCCACATACCCGGCCGCCCTGTGCTCCTCCCGCCAGTAATCCAAAAGCGCGTTCCAGAGTTCCATTCCATTGGGATGAAAAAAAGCCATGCCCGGCGCTTCGTCGTGAAAACTGAACAGGTCCAGGGCAGTTCCAATCTTTCGATGATCCCGCTTACGGGCTTCTTCTAAAAAATTCAGATAGGCGTTTAATTCCTTTTTATCAAAAAAGGCCGTGCCGTATATCCGTTGAAGCTGTGGATTGGAAGGGTCTGCGCGCCAGTAGGCACCGGAAACCTTCATCAGCTTTATCGCCTTAATATAACCGGTATGCGGAACATGGGGGCCACGGCACAAATCCGTAAATTCTCCCTGGGAATAAAAAGAGATAGTTCCATCTTCAAGTGCTGATATCATTTCAAGCTTGTACGGCTCATTGCGATAAAAATCCATGGCCTCCTGCTTGGAAACTTCCCGGCGGACAATCGGTATCTTGGCTTTGATAATTTTTTTGATCTGGGCTTCAATCTTTCCAAATGCATCTTCGGATATGGGTTCCATATCAATGTCATAATAGAACCCGTTTTCCACAGTCGGCCCGATGGTCAGTTTGGCGTCAGGATAAAGGTTTAGCACGGCCTGGGCCATGACATGGGCCGCACTGTGCCTCATTATCTCCAAGCCTTCAGAATCTTTGGTGGTGATAAACCGGATAGTCGTATCACTTCCAATTCGGGCGCTTAAATCCATCAGCCTGCCATCCACTTCCATTGCCACACAATTTCGCGCAAACCCCTCGGAAATGGATTTTGCAACCGCGAAACCGTCCAATGCCGCATCAAACTGCTTTACATTTCCATCCGGAAAAGTGATATTGATCATTTACGTACATCCATATAAAATTAATGGTTATTAATGACTACTTAGAAAGCCCAGCCTTATAGATAGTTATAACATGTAGGGAAAATGACTATTCAGGTCAAGGGAAATATAACTTAAAAAAGCGCTTTTGCGGTGAAATGATATGTTAAATTTAAAACCATCCACACCCGGCTATATAAATTCAGAATCCGGTTTAAATGATATGATTGCAAAAATTGATAAAGAATCTTTTCTTGCGTTTGATCTTGAAGCAGACTCCATGTATCACTTTGCCGAAAAAGTCTGCCTGATACAGGTCGGCACCCCGAAAGCAACTTATATCATCGATCCCTTGTCCATCCCTGACCTGTCACCGTTATCGAAGGTTTTATCTGATCCGGACATTGTCAAAATTTTCCACGGCGCCGATTATGATATCCGGAGCCTTTACAGGGATTTTCAGATCACCATTTACAACCTGTTTGATACCGAACTTGCCAGTCGTTTTCTGGGAAATGCCGAGACCGGTCTAAATGCTGTTTTGCAGAACCGGTTTGGCATCACACTGGAAAAAAAATACCAGAAAAAAGACTGGTCCCAACGGCCTCTGCCGGAACCGATGATTGCATATGCGGCCGGCGATGTTCAATATTTAATCTTGCTTTATCAAATCCAAAAAAAAGAACTGGCCAAAAAAGGGCGTCTTGGCTGGGTGGAAGAGGAATGCCGGGACCTGACCCTGGTCAGATCAGGTGTTTTAAATAAACGGCCCCTGTTTACCAGAATAAAAGGCGCAGGCCGCCTTGACCGCCGAAGCCTCGCCGCCCTTGAAGCATTGCTGGAATTTCGGCTTCAGATTGCAGAACAAAAAGACCGGCCTTTGTTTAAAGTGATCGGCAATGGCTCACTTGCCAAACTTGCCGTCATACGGCCGAAAACAATGAAACAATTAGGTGAAACAAACGCATTAAGTGCAAAGCAGATAAACATGTATGGAAAATCCATCATTGCAATCATCCATAAAGCGCTCAAAATTCCGGAAGACCAGCTTCCACAATATCCCCGCACGCACACCCCACGGGTTTCCCATGATGTTACCAGAAGATTCAAATTGCTTAAAACATGGCGGGAAAAAAAAGCAAACGCCCTTGAAATAAATTCCGGGGTTCTTATCAACAATGCAACACTTCAATCCATTGCTGAGGTAAACCCCCAAAACATAAACGACCTTAATGCGATCCCTGTATTGAAATCCTGGCAAAAAAAAGAACTGGGCAATGACATTGTAAGTTGTCTAATAAAACCGGAAAAATAATCATAATGGAAACAAAAATTGAATTTAACAGCGATGACGGCATCGTCCTGGAAGGTCTTTTACACATTGGAACAACTGGACATGGGGTGATAATCACCCACCCGCATCCTTTATACGGCGGCGACATGTATAATAATGTCGTTGAAACAATTCAGAACGTCTTTCAAAAAAAAGGATATACAACACTTCGATTTAACTTCAGGGGATGCGGCCAAAGCACCGGCCGATATGATGACGGCAACGGGGAGCAGGCCGACCTGACGGCTGCGTTTAATTATTTAAAGGCCGGGGGCACAACATCCATCGATCTTGCCGGGTATTCATTCGGGACATGGGTGATCGCAAAAGCCCTTGAAAATGACAAAATCCCTGCCAACGCCGTCATCATGGTATCACCGCCTGCCTCCATGATGCAGTTTGACCCCACCACGCCAATCCCGAATCTCAAACTGGTGGTCACCGGCAGCCATGATGAATTTGCGCCACCTGACCTGATAAAATCACTGGCGCATCAATGGAACCCGGTCGCCGATTTTAAGGTCATCAATGGGGCGGATCACTTCTTTTTTGAATTTAAAAAAAAACTCGCAAAAATTTTGGAGGCCCATATTTAATATTAAAACATTCTATAAAAATCGGCATTCAGACAATTTAACGAAAATAACCACGAA
>JAOZOL010000354.1 GCA_029933295.1 Desulfobacterales bacterium
AATAAATTTTTCAAGCTTATCAGTTTTCATATTTCCCTCCTTCCAGTATTTCTTTTATTTTTCTTTTTGCGCGCATATATTGCGATTTGGAATTTGATTCGCTGGTATTTAATATTTGTGCTATTTCTCTGTGGTCGTATCCTTCCAGCAAGTACAACGAAAAGATCATCCGGCTGCCTTCAGGTAGTTGCTTCATAGCTTTTTTAATATTATCCGTGTTTAAACCAGTAATAAAATCTTCATTGTCCTTTTTTTCATTATAGATGGTCATATCTTCTACAAAATTCAAATCAGCTTTCCTTTTCTTAATTTCGTTCAGGCATTTATTCACTACAATTCTTTTTAACCAGGCACCGAATGTGGATTCATATCTGAACGTGTGCAACTTCATAAAAGCCTCTGTAAATGCCTCCTGCAACATATCTTCAGCTTCCGACCGACTGTTCATCATCCGGTAGCAAGTGTTGTACATCGCTTTGGCATACAGCTGATACAGCTGGTACTGAGCCTTACTGTTACCTTTCTTGCTATTCTCTATTATTTCTTTGTGTATGTCTGTCCGCACAGCTACCGGTAATATGTATCCATCAGTGCAATTTAATGACAATCTTTTTACATGAGGGTTGCAATTCGTGGTATTTTTACAAAAAGAGTTAATATGCAAAAAACAATTATCCTGGAAACCTTCAGCAGGGAAGGTTTATATGACATAACAAATGATGTCAGACAAATTGTTATTTCGTCAGGCATCAGGGAAGGGCTTGTAAATGTGTACGCACAGGGTGCTACAGCAGCCATTATGATACAGGAAAACTGGGACGACTCGGTACAGACCGATGTAATTCATCTTCTGCAAAAGCTTATTCCCAGTGGTGTCTGGCTTCACGACCGGCAGGATGGTAATGGTGATGCGCACCTGAAAGCGGGTTTGATTGGCCCTTCTGAAACGATCCCTGTTGTGAAGGGAGAAATGGGGCTTTCCACCTGGCAAAATATTTTTTTTTGTGAATTTGACGGGCCACGTAAAGAGAGAAAAATACTTATTACTATTTTTGCAGGCGTTTGACTTGTAAAAAAAATGATATAATTAACCCTCAGACTTTATGAGAAGAAAAAAAACAAGTTTGTTATTTGTACTGATTTTTTTCACTGTCCTAAACCTGAAAGCACAAATCTTTGAGGATAATTTTGAATCCTATACAGCCGGCCAGAAACTTGCAGAGCAGGCAGGTGTACCATGGACAACATGGAACAACGATCCAGGGGGTGCCGAAGACCCGGTAGTATCAACTAATCAGTCGTATAATGGAACAAAAAGTGTTTATATAACAAATGATGATAACAGTGTTTTACTGCTGAACGATCAGATTAGCAGCAGGTATAAACTCAGTTTTTATATCTATATTGAAGAAAGCAGATATTGCCACTACAATTTATTGCACGAGTTTTCCGGTCCCAGTAGTTTGATGGCGGCCCAGATTTATTTTGATCTGAACGGTAACGGACATATTAATGCTGGAAAACAAAATGCGGCCTATTTTAATTTTAACTACAACGAGTGGATTTTAGTGGAGAATTATATCGACCTGGATAATGATTTGGCCGATATTTTTATTGGAAGTGAGTATATTACGAGTTGGCAGTGGACGTCTGGTGCGGTGGGTGATACGGGTATTTTACAATTGGCAGCAGTAAATTTCGATTCATGGAATGGCAGTAACGGTCTGGCCATGTATAATCTTGATAATATTGTATTCGAGTCAATGCCAGCGGGACTGTCTCCGGAGAATCTGACGGCGGAAGTTAATGAACAAACTATTACTTTAAATTGGGATATCCCGGCTTCAGAAACACCTGACAGCTATTATGTGTATCGCGAAAATATATTGCTGTCAATTGTTACGGAAACCACTTTTGAAGAAACCATAAATTATCCGGGTATTTATACATATACGGTAAAAGCGTATTACCCGGATAGCGGTCTTTCGGTACCTGCCGGACCTATTGATGCTGAAATAGCAGGGGGTAATGACCGTGATAAAGTACTGCTGGAGATTGGTACGGGCACCTGGTGTGGGTATTGTCCGGGAGCAGCCATGGGCGCTGATGATATGGTAGAAGAAGGGCTGGATGTGGCCGTTATCGAGTATCATTATGCAGATGGCTACCAGAATGCAGAAAGTAGTTACCGAATTAATTATTATTCTATTGACGGATTTCCCACATCTGTTTTTGATGGGGTAGACACCTATGTGGGGGGAAATCCTTCAGAGTCGATTTATGAAATTTACCTGACTTATTACGAGCCGAGAATTGCAAAAAAGTCAATCTTTAACTTGGAAACAGAAGTTACCCAGTCGGCGAAGAGCTATGAATTTGCCGTGCACGTGTTCACCGAACAGTTATGGCAATATACTTCATCTGATATGAGACTGATGGTGGCACTTACCGAATCGCACATACCGGAAGACTGGGAGGAAATTATGACAGAGGTGAATTTTGTATGTCGCAATATTATTCCCAACGCCCAGGGAGCGGAAGTTATGCTGGAGAATCCGGGCGATACTCAAAATTTTGAATTTATTGTGACGGTATCGGATAACTACGTGATTGAAAATTGCGAACTGGTGATATTCATGCAGGATAATGGTACGAAAGAAGTAATGAATGCTACAAAAGTTAACCTTGGGCAAGTAGTGGGCGTTGCCGAAAAGGGAGATCTGTATTTTCATATTTCCCCTAACCCTGCTAACGACCGTGTACAGATTCAGGCAGAGAGCATCCTGAAAAATATCAGCATTTATAATTTGAGTGGACAAAATATTTATCAAAGAGCATTAAACGGCAAGACCACAGAATTGAACGTTGATTTTCTGAATCCTGGAATGTACCTGATCCGTCTGGAAACGGAGTCCGGTATTTTAACAGATAAGCTGAGTGTAAGATAAAGAAACGAAAAGATAAAAAAAGAGGGTATCTATTTGGTACTCCCTTTTTATTTTTACAAACGAGACCGGCCTACCCACGTTTATATACAATCGCTACTACCGTTACATCATCACCACCCATATTAATGGTCA
>JAOZOL010000355.1 GCA_029933295.1 Desulfobacterales bacterium
ATGATTGATAAGTTATTTTTATCATATAGTGGTAATTCATTACCATAAAAAGCTTTTTACAAAGCCGTCATATAAAAAAAGGAAAAAACTATGTCTATTATCACAATCTCAAGAGGCTCTTATAGCAGGGGAAAAGAAGTTGCTGAAAAGCTGGCCGCTAAATTAGGGTATGAATGTATTTCCCGTGACATTTTGCTGGGAGTATCGGAAGAGTTTAATATCCCGGAAATCAAGCTCGTCAGGGCGATTCATGATGCGCCGTCCGTTCTTGAAAGGTTTACACATGGTAAAGAGCGGTATGTGAATTATATCCGCAACGCCCTTTTGCAATACGTACAGAAAGACAATGTCGTATATCACGGCCTGGCCGGGCACTTTTTTCTTCAGGATATTCCGCATGTATTTAAAATTAGAATCATAGCCGACATGGAAGAGCGGGTAAAAGAAGAAGTAAAACGGGAAAATATTTCTGCGGAAAAGGCCCGTTATATTCTTAAAAAAGATGATGAGGAACGTCGTAAATGGGGACTTCAACTGTACGGTATTGATACCTGGAATTGCAATTTGTATGATATGATGCTGCATATCAAAGCCATGACCGTGGACGATGCGGTTCAAATAATCCTTCAAGCCCTTAAATTGCAGATTTTTGAAACCACCCCCTTATCTCAAAAAATTATTGATGATCTGCTTCTTTCCACAAAAGTCAAGGCAGCCCTGGTGAAAATAGCGCCGGGGATTAAGGTCACGGCTGATGACGGAATCGTCAATATCGGCAATATAGATGAACCGTTAATCGTGAAACAACGCATTATGGTGGAAATAAAAAATCTTGCCCAACAGGTGGAAGGTGTAAAAAAGGTGATTCTCAGCGCACAGGGAATAAAGAGCGAGCGTGCTTCAGTAAATCCATTCCATAATATTTGATGGGTTTATGAATGCAGATGGAAAAATAAATTCGTTTAATGCGGCTTTTTCGTATTTCAGCTTTTTTTAACCATAGGCTATTGTTTATAGCGGTCAGGGGTACAATATCAGATCGTATCCTTGATTTTTTGGTGCAAAAAAGCGTTTTCCGCTGCAATTCCAGTAAATGCGGCTATGGCCGATAGAATCTCCATATCCAGCATGGTAAATGGCACATCTATCGTGTCCGAGAATACCGGAGGCGACTCAGAGCTTGTCCCTCCCGGGGCGGGTACGATTTTATTGATCAGTTCAATGGCGCCGATGACTTCGTTACTGCCGTTTAAAATTGGAACGCAGACAACGGAGCAGGTTGCAAAACCAAGCAGTTCATCAATTCGGGGGCTGAATCGGTCATCTTTTGTTACATCTTCTACAATTGCCGGTTGACCGGTCTCGCAAACCCATCCGGCAATCCCTTCGCCTTTTTCAAGATAAACCTTGTCCAGCTTGCTGGCATCAATCCCCATGACAATTTCAAATTTCAGTCGTTCTGTTTTTTTATCAACTAGTAAAAGGGACCAGTTTCGAGGGGAGAAATAATCACCGATAAGTTTCATTACGGTATCAAATACCTCTTCAAGGATCAGTGAAGAGGTGAGAACACGTCCGATTTCACAAAATATTTTTTCTCGGCTCCAGGTTGAAGGGGTGGCTGATTGTGAAAATTGATCTGTCATGAATCCTCCTTTTACAGGCAAATGATCGGGCCGGCAGTATTCTGGGGCGCTACGGTTAATTCAATCTGATTCAAGTCTATTTTTTCCGCAACAACATGTAACGCCTTTTCCGGGGTATTGTTGGTTTCGCTTAAGTGGGCCAGGATGACATGGGACAGCCGGTCGTGGATAACCTCCATAAGCAGTTTTTGGGACGACTCATTGGACAGATGGCCGGCACGGCTCTTGATTCGCTGTTTGACGGGCCAGGGGTAGGGGCCTTTTTCCAGCATGGGCACATCATGATTGGCTTCAAGTACCAGACAGCAGCAGTCTTTTAAATGCTCCTTTACCATGGCGGTGGCTATTCCCAGATCCGTTGCAATGCCGATTTTTTTCCCGTTACATCCTATGGTGAATCCCGCAGGATCACAGGCATCATGGGATATGGAAAAGGGGCGGACGGTCAAATTGTTAATGGTAAACGCCTCACCGCATGAAAAGTTAATAATGGTTTTGATAGTGCCCAGTTGCGATCCGGCTGATTTTATTGTTTTGGAAGATATATATACCGGCAGATCATAGCGTCTGGCAAGGACCCCTACCCCCTGAATATGATCTGCGTGTTCGTGGGAAACAATAATGGCATCAATGCTTTTGATGGAAATATTTTTCGATTTCATCCGGCGTTCAATTTCAATCCCGGACAGGCCGGCATCTATCAAGACAGAAGTCTCACCGTTTGATATATAGATGGAGTTGCCCTGGCTTCCGCTGGCAAGCATGCATATTTGCATCATATGCCTGTGTGGCCGAAACCGCCGCCATTTCTTAAAGATTCGTCCAATACTTCAACCATCTTAAATTGAGCATGACAAACTTTATTGATAACCATCTGTGCGATACGGTCCCCCCGGTTAATGGTAAAGGCGGTTTTACCGAAATTGATCAACGCTATTTTAACTTCTCCCCGGTAATCCGCATCAATGGTGCCGGGGGAATTGATGATGCCGATGCCGTGTTTAACCGCCAGACCGCTTCTGGGGCGGATTTGCGCTTCAACACCCTGGGGCAGTGAAATGGCAAAACCTGTGGGAACAAGCATAATTTCACCGGGTTCAAGCAGGGATGGAGATTCAATTGCCGCACAGATATCCATTCCTGCTGAATGGGGGGTCATATACCGGGGAAGGGGGATATCCGCATCCTGATCGGGTCGAACCCGGCAGCATTCAATAACCGTAGTGTCAGGCATCAACAATCGTCTCGAAAATATAATTTTTCAGGTTAATTTTAATGATTCTGTAAAAAGCTTTTCATGGTAATGAATTACCACTGTATGATAAAAATAACTTATCAATCATTCCAAACGATTATGAATTAGTTATTTGGAAGTCTGATGGCTAAGTTAAAAGTTCCATATACAAGGCGTAGTGGTTTTTCAGGATTGAAA
>JAOZOL010000356.1 GCA_029933295.1 Desulfobacterales bacterium
GAAATAGGCTCGTCAAGAATAAATAAGATTATACATCAGGGGGGGAGCGTCCCACACTCCCGGTTTTGGAAGGATCTGCTGATAATCGACGGTCAGCCAGTAGGATTCCGATTTAAGGCCCCTTAATTTTCCGCCTTCAGATGGCAATGAATGGATTGTTGGCGCATAGGCGGTCTTAAAAATAAATACACCGCTTTTGCCATGCCTGGCCACCATATATTTCCGCGTAAACAGGGGAACCGACATGTTGTTTGCTTCTGCGATCTTGCTCATTTTCTTGGCGGTAAGCTTGATCAGCACCGATTTTGATACCCCGCTCTCCGCATACCTGATCAAGGCCCTGGATTCACTGCTTGACACATAAATAGTCGAGATATAGGGAATCCGTTTCAAGTACTGGGCGGAAACAATGGCGGCGGTTCTTCGGCCCCCGACCATATCCGGCAGGCCGTAGTATTCAAAAAATTTTTTCTGGACAAGCTCCGCATATTTTTCCCCTTTTTCATATAAATCCTTGGAAATATATCGAAGAGACCGGGCCAGATCTTCCGCTGCATCGGTAATGGGCCAGTCAACTCGCACATGAAAATGGGAAATGCTGTATCTGTTTTTATCCTGCTGTATGGTGGGGTCACGCTGGATCAACAACGCATAATCCACCGGAAGCAGCTCATCAAACACGTCCATGAAATGAGCGGATTCCAGATATTTCTGGGTTCTGTCAAAATTCGAATCAAGCGGCAGGGTTTTGGATTGCAACAGGTTGGTCTTGGTGGTCCGGTTAGAGTCAAAAAACCGGATATATTTTTTATGTTCCGGCGGTATACTGTCTTCAATGAAAATAACCAGAAAGGAATTCTGGCATTCATATTCCACCTTGGGTGTCCGGGCTCTGGGTTTAAGTTCTCTTCGTTCAATAAATGGATACGGTATGTTTTTGGCAACAAAATTATGATAGGATTTTGTCAAAGCTTTTTCTAAAAGAAATTGATCGACTTCATCTCTTAATAATTTATAATACGCCCGTCGTAACCGTTCGAAAAGGCTTAATTCCTCCCTGATTCTCCAGTACACCGCCATCCCTGTCCCCGTGTCAATAATTTTTCAGACTACACTCAAATCAACTGATAACGGGAAGATAGCATGATTAAAACAAATAGTCAACTGATATAATTGCTTATTTATGATTAATATGCCCGGCCCATTCAAATAACGTCTTTCTATATATGAAGGCAACCAGCGCCACAACAAGGCTGAACAATACAACCCCGACAAAAATACCGTATTTCCGGGCGAATAAAAATTCTCCCTGGAGGCTGAGCATCAAGGTCCCCGGCATTCTGCCAACCCCGGCCAGGAGAATAAAAATTTTAAACGGCAGGGTTGTAATCCCGAGCAACAGGCAAAGGTAATCCTTTGGAAAACCGGGAAACATGAATAAAAATAAAAGCACGACGACGCCCTGATGGGAAATAAACCGGTCAAGCTTTTCCAGTTTTGCCTTTGGAATCAGTTTTCGGATAAACCGATCACCCAGCATTCGGCCGATCCAGAAATTAATTGCAGATCCAACCGCAAGGCCCGCGCTTGAAAAAATAAATCCCTGTGTGGCCCCGAAAAGATATCCACCCGCAAATCCACTGATCTCCCCGGGAACAGGCGCAAAAATTACCTGCATGATCTGAATGACAATAAACACAAGCGGTGCGCCAGGGCCCCAGGAATCGATAAACGCCTTGATCTTTTCCCTGTCGGTTAAAATCAGATACCATTCAATCAGCGAATTTCTGTAAACAACACAGAGAGAAACAGCGCATACTGCCAGCAGAATCTGTATTTTATATTTGATAATAAAAGATTTTGCAAAAGTCATCTAAGTGATGTTATCCAAAGCCGCGACACCCGGCAATGTTTTGCCTTCCATGAGATAGAGAAACGCGCCCCCCCCGGTTGAAATATAGGAAAACCGGTCGCTCTGGCCGGTCGAATGAACCGCAACATCCGTATCTCCGCCACCCACGATTGTTAACGCATAAGAATTTGCTACACTGTGAACCATGGAAACCGTTCCGCGACTGAACGCATCCATTTCAAATATTCCCATGGGGCCGTTCCAGACAATGGTTTTAGCATCATCTAAGACTTCTGCAAACAGGCGTGACGATGCCGGACCGATATCTAAAGCCATCCAGTCTTCGGGAATTTCCTGGATGGGAACAATTTTTGCTTCAGCCCCCGGGTCGATCTGATCAGCCACCACCGCATCCACCGGCAGATAGAATTTGATACCTTCCTTGATGGCCTGCCGCCTGATTTTACCGGCTTCCTCCACCAGATCTTCTTCCACCATGGATTTGCCGAGATTAAATCCCTGGCTTTTTAAAAACGTGTTGGCCATGGCACCGCCGATAATAAATTTATTAACCCGGTTTAACATGTTTTTTAACGCACCAAGTTTGCTTGAAACCTTTGCCCCACCTACAATGGCCACAAGGGGACGTCTTGGATTGTTCATGGCGGCTTGAAAATATTCGATCTCTTTTAATAATAAAAATCCGGCCGCAGACTGTGGGGCATATTTTGTAATGGCATCAACGGAGGCATGCGCCCTGTGGGATACGGCAAAGGCATTATTGATATAGATATCGCATAAAGCGGCAAGCTCTTTGGCAAACTCATCATCATTGCCCTGTTCACCCGAATAAAACCGCAGATTCTCCAGCAGCAGAATGTCACCGGCCGCCAGTTCATCCACCATTTTTTTCACATCCGGGCCGATACAATCCGGCGCCATTCTTACGTCCAGTTTAAGGAGCCGCCCCAGTCGTTTTGCCACCGGAGCAAGACTTAACTCCGGTACTACTTTACCCTTTGGCCGGCCCATATGGGACATAATAATCAGTGTACCACCATGATCCAGGACATATCTTAATGTTGATAAAACCGCCTGGATCCGCGTATCATCAGTGATATTCTGATGGGCGTCGAAGGGCACATTAAAATCAACCCGTATCAGTACTTTTTTACCTGACACATCAAGTTCTTTGATGGAGCGCATGGTT
>JAOZOL010000357.1 GCA_029933295.1 Desulfobacterales bacterium
ATATTACAATAACATAAAACAACACAGAAAGTTGAATGTAAGGTATTAAAACATGTCACAGGAATTCATTAAAGTCGCCATACCGCACGTGGATGAGCAGGAAGTGGCAGCGGTTAAAGAAGTTTTATTATCCGGCAATTATGTTTCAGGCGCTAAAGTCAAAGAATTTGAGCAGCGGTTTGCCGAATACATCGGTACAAAATATGCCGTCGCAGTCAGTAACGGCACGTCCGCCCTTTATATTGCCTTAGAGACCATGGGGGCAGGCAGGGGTGATGAAGTCATCGTGCCGCCGATGACCTTTTTCGCAACCGTGGCATCGGTGTTATACCTTGGCGCTGTTCCGGTGTTTGCAGATATCGACCCGGATGATCTATGCCTTTTGCCTCAGAGCGTTGAAGAAAAAATTACCCCAAAAACAAAGGCCATACTTCCCGTTCATCTATACGGTGCAGCCGCAAAAATGGATGAATTACTCGCTATTTCCGAAAAACACGGTATACCGGTGCTGGAAGATTGTGCGCAAGCCCACGGTACGGAATATAAAGGGAAAAAAGTCGGTTCCTTCGGGCATGCAGGCGCTTTTTCATTTTTTGCCACCAAACACATGACCACCGGCGAAGGCGGAATGATCACCACAAACGATCATAAAATGAGTGAGCAGTGCAGAATCATCCGGAGCCACGGTATGACCGGCCGGGACGACCATGTTCGACTCGGCTTCAACAACCGGATGACCGAAATGGAAGCTGCCATGGGCTTGGTCCAGCTTAAAAAGCTCGACTCTCTCAATAAAAAACGGATTGACAACTCCGAATACCTGTTGGACAAAATCAAGGATTTACCCTGGATACAGATTCCTGTTTTAATAAATAATGTCAAGCACACTTATTTCTGGTGCCCGATTATGGTTAAACCTGAATCCGGAAAAACCATTGATGATTTAAAAAAACATTTAACAAACAGCAATATCGGGTTCAGGCAACGTTACAGCGAGCCACTATACAAACAGCCGGTTTTAAAAACCCTGGGACTGGACTACTCAAAGGAGTTTCTGCCCAATGCGGAAAGGATAGCTGGCAATGTAATCGGCCTGCCCAACCACCCGGGTTTGGGAGAAACAGAACTAAACAGGATTGTCAGGGTGCTTGAAGCTTTCGGAAAGCAGTAAAAATGATTTATTCTATTTATTATCCCGCAGTGACGCAAAGATTTTTTCCTCTGCGATCCCTGCGTCTCTGCGCAAGATAATGGTTTTTAAGAAGGAACAATACTTCCTCCACATTTTAAAAAGGAGATGTTGAATGTGATCAGTCTGATCGGCTGCGGCCCGCAGGCAAAATACGCCCTTGAGACCTTTGCGAAAACCAAAATCAAGGTGGCTGAAATATTCGACCCCATCGGCGGAAAATTGGGTACACGCCTTGACCGGTTTGACATCAAACCTTTTTCAGACCTTGAAGAGCTGCTGAAAAATAAAAACAGCAAACCTGTTGACGCACTGATCTGCCTGAGCGATAACCGGCTTAAGGATAAACTGTTTAATCAGCTTAAAGACAGGATGGAATTTATAAACGCGATCCATCCGGGATGTCATATTGCCGGTGGAGCGGCCCTGGGCAAAGGGATAATTATCAACGCCTGCGCGGTGGTTCAACCGGATGCGACCATCGGCAACGGGTGCATGCTCCATGCCGGGGTTATTGTCGAACATGACAACACCATCGGCAATTTTGTAAACCTTGCACCCGGAGTCACGCTTGCGGGCGGGGTATCTGTGGGCAGGCGAACGACAATTTATACCGGCGCCATTGTGGCGCCAAACATAAAAATCGGCAGTGATTCGATCATAGGCGCAGGCTCGGTGGTCCTTTCCGATATCCCGGACGGGGTTTTCGCTTGCGGCTCCCCTGCAAAGGTAATAAGAAATAATTCATAACATTATGCAAACCGTTATAACCCTCACCGCTTTAAACGAAGCCAAAAATATCGGGCAGGTCATCCCTGAAATTATAAGCCAGGGATATGCCTGCATCCTTGTTGACGACGGCTCAACCGACGGAACGCCTGAACTGGCAGAAAAACTCGGGGCATCCGTATTACGCCATTGCATCAACCTGGGCCAGGGGTATGCGGTGCTGACAAGCTTCAAGGCAGCACTGAAGACGGGATGCGATATTATCATAGAAATGGATGCGGACGGACAGCATGATCCGGCTGAAATCCCCCGCCTTATTGATAGAATGAAAGAAACAGGTGCGGATATTGTGGTGGGCTCAAGAATACTGGGATCGGATTATGACGGGGCCCCGTTTTTCCGCAAAACCTTTCTGCCGCATTTTACCTGGATCATCAACCGATTGACCGGATACCATATGACCGATGCCATGTGCGGGTTTAGGGCGTTTAAGACAAAATCCCTTTCCGGGGTAGCGCACCTGCTGGATGAAATGCTGGAACCGCAATACATTGCGGCGGAAATGTTCATTCGATTTTCCAGAGCCGGGTTGCGTGTCGAGGAAGTTCCCATAAAGCTCAGTGAACGTAAAAGCGGTCAATCATACAAGGGTCTGGTCCGCTACGGATTCGGCGTGTTAAAGGCGATTTCCAAGGCATTGGCGGATAACGGGCACAGGAAAAAAACATCATGAAAACATCCACATATTCAATATTCTTTGCGGTTCTGTCAATAATCGCGATCTATCTGATATTGACCCGGCTGAAAAAAGATAACATGGGAATTCGTTCCGCCCTGATCTGGATGATACTCTGGTTTGGCATCGGATTTTTCAGTCTGTTCCCGGAATTGTTAAATATGGCGATGCGCTTTGCGCAAATGGAAAACAGGATGTTTTTTATCCTGGTTTCAGCGGTGTTCATCCTGTTTGCGCTGGTTTTTAATTTAAATGCCCGCATGGACAAAATGCAGCGGGATATTGCCAGGCTTGTGCAGGAGCTCTCCATTTTAAATTACAAAATTGATGCCGGGGTTATAAATAAAAAGGGAAACTCCAAGAAAAAATCGGGCGGATAACTGCATTGCCTGATC
>JAOZOL010000057.1 GCA_029933295.1 Desulfobacterales bacterium
CATGTGCGGTGATATGTGTGCATTAAAAACCCATGCGCGGGCGTTTGGGGAGGATGAGAAGTAATATTCACAATGACGGAAAGTCAGAACATAGAATACAAAAAATCCTGGAGAGATGAATACCTCAAATGGATCTGCGGTTTTGCCAATGCCCAGGGCGGCAGTATTTATATTGGAAAAGATGATGACGGCAATGTGGTTGGCATTAAGAATGCCAAAAAGCTCCTTGAAGACATACCCAATAAAGTACGGGACATCCTGGGAATCATTGTTGAGGTAAATTCGTACATACAAAATGAAAAAGAATTTCTTGAAATCAAGGTGGATGCCTATCCAACGCCTGTCAGCTATAAAGGGCAGTACCACTTTCGCAGCGGCAGTACCAAGCAGGAATTGAAAGGCGCGGCGCTTGACCGGTTTCTTCTGAACAAACAGGGACTCAATTGGGACGGTGTGCCGTTGCCGAATATCGATCCTGGTGATTTTGACAGTAACGCTTTTAACCGCTTTCGCTCAATGGTGATGAAAAGCGGACGGATGGAAGAATCCGTAATGAAAGACACGAAAGAGAACATCATTGAGAACCTGATGCTCAAAGAGGGAGAGTATATAAAACGCGCAGCAGCTTTATTGTTCCATAAAACGCCGGAACGTTTTGTGACAGGCGCTTATGTCAAAATTGGATTTTTTAGAACCGATGCTGATTTGCTCTATCAGGATGAGATTCATGGAAATCTTTTTATGCAGGCGGAAAAGACGTTAGATTTACTGCTAACAAAATATTTGAAAGCGTATATCAGTTATGAGGGGATTCAAAGGGTGGAGAAATATCTCTTCCCAAGAAATGCACTGCGAGAAGCACTCCTTAATGCGATTATCCACAAAGATTACAGCAGTGGTGTTCCTATTCAAATCAGTGTTTATGAAGACAAAATCTATTTTTGGAATAATGGACGTCTCCCCGAGAACTGGACAGTTGAGCGATTGCTGGGAAAACACCCATCTCAGCCTTATAATCCATTGATTGCCAATGCCTTTTTTCGAACCGGTTTAATTGAAGCCTGGGGCCGCGGAATAGAAAAAATACTTAATGAGTGTAAACAGCATAACACCCAGCCCCCAGTTTTCAATTATGAGCCATCCGGGCTTATGCTGTTGTTTAAGGGAATCATTCCCGATTCGCAGGATAAGTCCTCATCGGAATCCATCCAGAAAAGTTCACTGAAAAGTTCACTGAAAAGTTCACTGAAAATAGTACTGTTCATGCAAGAGGATAAAAATATAACTATCCCTGAAATTGCTAAAAAAATTGGAATTACAGAACGAGGAGTAAAAAAACAGATATCAAAAATGAAAGCGGATGGTAAGATCAAGCGCGTTGGCCCGGATAAAGGTGGTTACTGGGAGGTGCTTAAATGAGTAAAATCAGGTCAATTAAATAAGAATCATTTTCAGCTGATATGGCCTCAGTTGAAAAAAATGGACAAGATGTAGAAAAATAAGTTGAGAAAAGCAGGTACAGTGGCCTGCCCCTTTTTCAAAATGAACCGCAGAATGTCGAACAGGGAATATCGAATTTCGAAGTTTTTTTATACTTTTGCGGTTCGAAATTCCTTGTTCGATATTCGACATTTTTTTAAAAATGGCATTTTTTTTCTTAATTCAGGAGCATATACAATGAAGTTTCAATATCAGTCCATGTTTCCCCTGGGGGAGGATAAAACCAAATACCGCTGCTTGACACCGGATCATGTGCGGGTTGATTCATTTTGCGGACAGGATATCATCCGGGTGGATGCTGATGGCCTGACGCTGCTGTCTGAAAACGCCTTTACGGACGTTGCCCATCTTTACCGGACGTCCCATCTTGAACAGTTGGCAAAAATTCTCGAAGATGGCAAAAGCTCTGAAAATGATCGGTATGTGGCCTTGGAAATGTTGAAAAACGCAGTGATTTCAGCTGATTTTGTATTTCCCATGTGTCAGGACACCGGCACCGCGATTATCATGGGGAAAAAAGGCCAGCAGGTCTGGACCGGTTTTTCAGATGAAGAAGCCCTGAGCAAAGGGGTGTTTAATGCCTATACACAAAATAACCTGCGTTATTCGCAAATGGCACCGCTTTCCATGTATGAAGAAAAAAACACCGGATGCAACCTGCCGGCTCAGATTGAAGTTTATGCGGTTGAAGGCGCTTCCTATAATTTTTTGTTTATTGCCAAAGGCGGCGGATCGGCCAACAAAACCTATTTATACCAGGAAACCAGGGCTGTGTTAAATCCAAAAACACTGATTTCTTTTTTAACGCAGAAGATGAAAACTCTGGGAACGGCCGCGTGTCCGCCGTATCACCTGGCTGTGGTGGTGGGCGGCACATCGGCGGAATTTAATTTAAAAACCGTTAAACTGGCATCCGCCGGATATCTGGACCATCTCCCATTGGCGGGAAATGAGTATGGCCATGCGATCAGGGACGTTGAGCTTGAAGCCGAACTGCTGAAAATTTCTCAAAAGCTCGGCATCGGCGCCCAGTTCGGCGGCAAGTATTTCTGCCATGATGTGCGGGTCATCCGTATGCCCCGCCATGGCGCGTCCTGCCCGATAGGGATTGGAGTAAGTTGCAGTGCGGATCGAAATATTTTAGGAAAAATAAATCGTAAAGGGATTTTTTTAGAGCAACTGGATCGTGATCCGGCACGGTTTCTGCCGGAGTCTGGAGATACGGATTCTGATGCGGTTAAGATTGATCTAAACCAGCCCATGGATGACATCCGGTCCGAACTGAGCAAATATCCGGTGGCAACGCGGCTATTGTTGAGCGGAAAGATCATTGTGGCGAGGGATATTGCCCACGCGAAAATTTCCGACCGTCTGCAAAAAGAGGGTGATCTGCCGCAATATATGAAAGATCATATTGTTTATTATGCCGGTCCTGCCAAAACCCCGGACGGGTTTGCGTCCGGATCTTTCGGGCCGACAACTGCCGGCCGCATGGACCCCTATGTGGAAGAATTCCAGAAATCAGGAGGTTCCATGGTCATGCTGGCAAAGGGGAACCGGTCAAAGCAGGTGACGGAATCGTGCAAGAAATATGGCGGCTTTTATCTCGGATCCATAGGCGGTCCCGCGGCCCGGCTTGGCAAAGACTGTATTACAAACGTTGAGGTCCTGGAATTTCCGGAACTGGGGATGGAGGCCGTTTATATGATCACTGTTAAAAATTTTCCGGCTTTTATTATTGTTGATGATAAGGGGAATGATTTTTTTGACGGGCTTTTACCTGCTTCATAAAAAACTCAATTTCTTCGTTGCGCTACACCCCTCATCACTGCGGAGTAAAAAGACTACGTCTCATTCTTCGGGGTTTGCGACGCCTTGCCAAATTATAAGATTGGTGAGCTTTTTATTTTGCCGGTAGAGGCAAAAATGAAAAGGTTTGGATGTTATAATTGATCTAAAGTTGACGACTGCGCTGAAAGCGCCATCATTTTTTGATTCAAAAGACAATGCCGAAGGCGTCCCATTAACTTTAGTCACTTCAAACTTCTTTTTAACGGGGAGGTACGATGAACGGGATTATCGCATATGTCAGAAAGCTTTCCGATTTTTTAAGAAATGAAATTTGGCATGACCCCAAGGATGCCGGCCGTTTATACTTTTTTTACTATCAGACCGTGCGTGTTATATTGATGACGGTTTACGGTTTAAAGAACCGTTTAATCCTTCTACGTGCCTCAGCCCTTTCATATACCACGCTTCTTGCCATTATTCCGATTTTTGCCATTGCATTTTCCATGTTAAAAGGACTGGGATTTCACACCCGCTCCGAAAATTTGATTAATTACCTGACCGCCGGCCAGGAGGAGCTGACAAATCGAATCATCCTGTATATTTCCAACACGAATTTTAAGGCCCTGGGCGCGTTTGGCACGGCCCTGTTAATCTATGCCTCCGTGATGATGCTCTCCAATGTGGAGCGAACGTTCAATGAGCTCTGGGGGGTATCCCGCCAAAGGACTGTTGCCCGGAAAATTTCAAATTATATCAGTTTTTTATTTATCGGCCCGTTTCTGATGATTTTAGCAACAGCCATGATCGCATCTTTTTCCTCAAATACGATTATTGCTGAATTGACGGATTATCAGGTATTTAAACAGTTTTTCATACTTTTTTATAAGATTATTCCCCACGCAACCCTCTGGATTGCTTTTACCGCCATGTATTATCTCATGCCGAACACGCGGGTAAAATTTCTCCCGGCACTGGTTGCGGGGATTTTATGCGGAAGTACGTGGGAGGCGGCATTTCGCGTATATACTGAATTTAACATTGGGGTGGCAAGGTATAATACGATTTACGGCACCTTTGCAGTGCTCCCGGTTTTTTTCATCTGGTTGTATATCAGCTGGATCATTGTATTGATTGGTGCCCAGTTATCATATGCCATTCAGAATGTCCGGTCATATCAACAGGAATTTAATTATTATCATGTCGGGTATGATCAAAAGGAAAAGATGGCATTACATATTATGTTAAAAATTGCCGAAACGTTTCATAACGGATTGTCTTCCCTGGGCATTGAGGCGTTGTCAGGTGCGCTTTCAATTCCGATTCGCCTTGTGAGAGAAATTACGGGAAAGTTAATTGAAAGCGGGTTGCTCAAAGAGGTGTTCGGCGAAGAGATTACGTTTCAGCCTGCAAAGAATTTAGAACTCATCAGTGTTCTGGATGTGTTTTATGCAATGCGCCATGAAGCTGACATAACGTGGCATGTTTCAAATGATGAAAAAAATGAACGGCTTGACATCTTGATAAGAAATAGAAAAAAAGCGGAAGCCGAACAACTGGCAAAGGTATCCATGCTGGATTTACTTGAAGGGAGCAAAGTGATTGCCACGGGTTGATATGATAAAATTCCCGGTGCTTCTGTTTTTACTTGTTTTTTTTGTTACAGATGTGTCGGCCGCATCCGAAACCGGAAATATTCAATTTAAAGTCCGGAGTGTTACCTTTGACGGCGTGAAGAATGTTAAAAAAGAGAATCTTGTCGCATCCCTGTCCGTAAAGGAGCGCAGCGTCTGGAAGTTCTGGGAGTCGTCTCAGTCTGTCATGCCCCAGGAGCTTAAAGATGATGTTCTTCGCATCAGACAGTTTTATCAGGCCCGGGGATATTATCAGACAACGGTAAGCTTTGACAAAAAACCTGTTACGCATCATTTCGGCACCACCCGGCAGAAAGATCCAAAAGGCCCTCCAGACGCCGGCGTGTCCGGGAAACCGGACATCGACATCGAATATGATGTTATTTTTCATATCATTGAAGGCCCTCCTGTTATTATTCGACAGATTAATTTTAATTGTCTGTGCGATATCGAAACAGAATCAACGAAACAGCTTGAAAAACATCTTCTTTTTAAACCCGGAGACATATTTGACAGCGATCATTATGACGGATCAAAACGTGTCGTTAAAAAGATCTTGGGTAACAAGGGATATCCATTTGCAACGATCAAGGGCAGTGCCCGTGTTGATTTAAATGATCATAAGGTGGATATCATGTTTGATGTTGACCCTGGGCCTCTTTATTATTTTGGAAAAATTTTTGTGTCAGGCAACAAGGGGTATGTGCGTGAAAAGTTTATTCGACGGACAATCACATTTAAGACGGGGGAGCTGTATTCTGATCGAAAATTAGATGAAAGCCGGCGAAATCTTTTTGATTTGAGTATATTTAAGACTGCGGTAATAAGCCTTGGAGAACCGGAAAAAGAAAATAAAACGCTTCCGGTGCATATCCAGGTTAAGAAAAGAAAACAGCAAAGCGTTAAGCTGGGTATCGGTTACGGTACCGAAGACGGTGTCAGGCTAAAGGGCGCCTGGAGTTATAGGAATTTAACCGGCCGGGCGGACAAAATTTCGTTAAGTGCCATGCGGTCGGATCTGATAGAGAACGTGCAGGGTGAATACCTGGTCCCTTATTTTTTAAGCGCAAAAAATAATTTGATCGCCAAAAGCGGTTTTGAGCGCGAAAAGTCGGATTACTATACCCTGAGAAAGGTTTTCTCGGAAGTAAGTGTTAACCGGAAGCTGGGCAGCAACTGGTTTTCGACCATCGGATATAATCTGGAAATCAATCGCCCCGAGGACATTAAAGTGGATGAAGATGACGATGTCTTAGATGATATCAACCAGGAAGATTATCGCATCTCATCTGTTAAGTTTGATGTTGAGTACAACACGGTTGAAGATGCATTGAATCCGAAAAAAGGATATGTGATCAGTTTTTCTTTTGAAGATGCATCCGGTATTTTAGGATCCGAAGTGGATTATATTAAGCCGGTGGTTGAAGCAAAAACATATTTCCCGCTTCCATTCGATACGGTACTTGCTTTGCGTGCGAGATTTCGAACCATCAAAGAAACCGAGGACACCGATTATATACCGATCTATAAACAGCTTTTCTTAGGCGGCAGTAAAACCGTTCGAGGCTATGGATATCAGGAACTCGGGGTGGTTAAGGACGGTGATGTGGTGACAGGTGTCAGCGGCCTTTCATCTTTTAACGCCAATGTTGAATTCAGGTATCCCATATATAATGATTTTTCCGGCGTTGTGTTTTTCGATACGGGGGAACTGGATAGTGAATCGTATCGGTATAATTTTAACAATCTCCGATATTCCTGCGGTGCCGGTTTGCGGTATCAAACAATCATAGGGCCGTTGCAGTTCGATGTGGGGTATAAATTAAATCCGGCGAAAAGTGCTATCTCGGATGATCCTGAACTGGTTGATCTGGCGGATTCGGATAGATGGCAGTTTCATTTGAATATAGGGCAGACATTTTAATTTACGAGCCCTTTGAGAGTGTTTCAATGGCCTGCTAAGTGGTGAAAGTAAAATATGACTACACAGAGCGTTAATAAAAATAGCGAAATCAAAAAGCGGAGAAGAGGGTTAAAGTTGCTTCGGGTGGTGCTGTATTTTCTATCGGCAATTTGCATGACGGGCATTGCCGTTTCCCTGGTTCTTCATACTCAACCGGTTCGAAACGCGGTAAAGCAATTTATCACACAAACCATTGAAAAAAATATCAACGCGCGGTGTCAGATCAAGGAGATCAAGGGCAATCTGTTAACCGGCCTTGAAATTGATGGTTTTTCATTGACCGATTTGAAACATGGGAAACCCTTGATTGCGGCAAAGCGGTTGAATGCCGCATACAGCCTTCCAATGCTGTTTTTCAAAGAGGTTTGGGTGAATCGTCTGGTAATGGACGGTGTAGCCGTTCACCTGGTTCAGGCAGAAGGTGGTACCTGGAATATGGATTCACTGTTTTCTTCCAAAGCAGCGGACAAGTTTTCCAAAACAACGACCAGGGAACCAGTAAAAGATTTCAAAATTGCCATACAAATTTTACAAATTCAAAATTCGACTGTTGAGATTACACAGGTTTCAGACATTGAAACAACTCGTCGCAGCATCACCGCGATCAATTGTCAGGCTGGTATTGATATCGGTTCGGAAATTTCTTTAGACCTTCATCATCTGTCGTTTGACCTGGATCAGCCGCAGACGGGGCTGGCAGATGCATCGGGCCTTGTCCGGTTTGATCCTGATAAAAAGCGGCTTTATCTGAAAGAATTCAATATAAACTCCCGGCATTCTTCTTTGGTTGTGAACGGAGAGGCCCTTTTTACCGATGACAGCTCCACGGTCGATCTCGCGGCGGATATCAAAGCCTTGTCGTTGGCTGAAATAGGCCGGGCGGCATCAGTGGCGTTTGCCAATAACCCCATATTCTCCGGGACAATAACGGCAAACGGTCCCATGACTGCATTAAATTACCGGGCAACCCTGCAGTCTGGTGAAAGCCGGGCTCAATCTGAAGGTGTGGTTCATATTACTGAACAAAACGGGTTCGGTTGTGATGTCTCAGCCGGTATTTATCATTTTAATCCAATGGATTTTTCCACAAATGGAAAAACGCTGCCGCAGGGGAACCTGAATGTCGATTTTACCCTTAACGGACAAAAATTAACCTTGCCGGATCAAACCGGTCATATGGAAATTTTACTCAAGTCCTCCTTGCTTTCCGAAAATAAATTGGATTCCGGTGAGCTGTCGATCAGCCTGAATGGCCCGGATTTGTCCGTCAATACGTTGACCCTTAACACCCCCTATGGGGCGCTTGTCTGCAGCGGGACCATGGATGGGATAACATCGGGTGAAATGGACAATCAGATCGAATTCTCCGCTGATTTAAAGCAGGCCGACCCGGGAATATTTTTTCAAAATTCCGATTATTCCGGAAATATCAATGCAATGGTTCATGCCGCAATAATGATCCCTAAAACATTTGTTTATAAAGAAAGTACCGGCCAGATTTTTTTAACAGCCGGGGCCTCAAATGTGAAGGGCGTTAAAATATCGACAGGGGAGATTAATGCGGTATTTAGAGATCAGCAGATTATTCTTAAGCAATGTGATGTGAAAACAAATGTCGGCAGGGCATCGCTTTCAGGCCGCGGATCGTTTGACACACGAACATGCATGCTAAAGGGGGCTGCGACCATAACGGATCTGAGTTTGCTTCAGCCGTTTATTCCAGATTTGAAAAAAGATGCCGGTCTTGGAGGCAGCCTTTCGATTACCGGAGAAATTAACTGCAAATGGGACGAACCTGAAATAGAGGCGACACTTACAGCCAAACATCTTGCTTTTCAAAATGCGGTTTTAGATTCACTGACGACAACGGCGAGCTTTTGCGGTAACGCTGAAAAATTTGTCGCATCAGGCAAGTGTTTGGGTGAAGGGCTTAGGGCTGAAAAAATTCAAATCCCCTCGCTGAATATCGCCACCTCAATGACAGAGGATTCCGCTCATGTTGATATGAAGCTGCTGGGGCGAAATGGTGAACATTTGGAACTATCCGGCGATGTTGCTCACTGGCTGAAAACGGTAAAGGAGATCACGGTCAGCCATCTGGCGTTAACATCAGATAAGCAGCCGCCCCTGGTAAACAACGGCCCGATTAAAGTGAGTGTGTCTAAAAATCGTTTGATTGTTGAGCCGTTGAAACTGGATTCAGGGGATGCATCATTGGAACTCCGGGGTAATATCGGCTCAAGCCCCTCAATGGATTTGTCGGCTTTCTGCGCATTGCAAAATTTTGATTTAAACCGGGTATCCGGGTTCTGGGAACGCGGAAAACAACTCCAGGGTCGATTTTCGGCTGATGCGCGACTGTCCGGATCCGGCAAAAGTCCGAATCTTAAAGCATCAATGTCGTTAAAGGATTTCGGGTATAAGAGTCTTTTATTTTCAGACGTGTCAGCCGGATTGTCATATGAAAATGCCAAAGCGACAATCGATCTTTCCTGTTATCAATCAAGTAAAAAAATTATCAGTGCCAAGGGCTATTTAAAGGGCATGGCATCATTATACCCGTTTGAATTTAAACCCATGCCCGGCGGGTTGGAGTTGACATTAAATGTTGATGATTTGGATGTTTCGGAAATTTCCGATCTGATCAGAGATCCGGAATATGATGTCGGCGGTATATTGCGTGTGGATGCGCATGTGACCGGGGACATGGAACATCCTGTTTTGAAAGGACGGGTGGGGCTTAAGGGAGGAAATCTTTTTTTAAAAAAACAGGGTTTGACCTATGAGAAAATGACTGCGGATATGAGCTTTGGGCCGGAAACCATAGATGTTTCTTCTTTGCAGATATCCGGAGACCGGGAAGGTTCAATGCATCTGTCGGGCTCGGTGACGTATGACGGGTTTACCCTTAAGGCCTATGACCTGCGGGCACTTGGTGAAAATTTTTACATCCCGTTTCATACCGGGGTTGATGTTAGGATTAAACCGAATTTGGTATTTACAGGCCCGGCAAAAGCCCCGAAATTATCAGGAAGTATTGTGATTTCCGAAGGGCGGGTGAATCTGGAAAAATTTTATCAAAAACAGGCTTCTGAAATAAAAGTGGTAAAACCGGTTTCAGCCGTAAACGGTGTGTTCGAGATACCGGACGAAGAACCCGAATCGCTTTCGTTTATAGCCCCTATAACTGCAGATGTGATGATGGAGATTCCAAACAATGTATGGCTGAAGGGTAAAAATGAAAATATCGAGATTAAAGGAAAAGTAGCACTAAAAAAGGAGCCAGGTAAATCGTTTGTATTATACGGCCCATTGAATGCTGTCAGGGGGACTTACCTGTTTCGCGGAAAATTGTTTAAAATTACCCAATGCGAGGTGAATTTTATCGGTCAGGAAAATATTAATCCGCCGCTTAACATCACGGGAGAGACGAAGGTGGCGGATGTTAAGATTATCATCCATTTGACCGGCTCTTTTGAACGGATTAATATGGTTTTAGACAGTGAACCGTCAATGGATCAGGTTGATATTATATCTTATCTTGTTTTTGGGCGGCCTCAGAATTCTTTGTCTGAGGGAGAAAGTTTTCAGGCGGAAGAAGCAGCCTTGAGTTTTACCGGGCAGATTGCCGCAGACAAATTAAGAAAACTGCTCGGGGATAAACTCAGTATTGACTATATTAATATCAGTGCCGGCAGCGGTGATATTCGTCAGGGATCGTTTTCCATGGGAAAATATGTGACGCCGAAAGTGTTTGTCATTTTTCGGGAAAGTTTTTCCCAGGATGGCCCGCGCCAGGTTGAGGTGGATTACGAGATTAATCAGCATTTCAACATAGAAACGTCAATTGATGATGAAAAAACGTCTGCCGTCGATTTGATCTGGAAACACGATTTTTAAAAATAGCCTTATCAATCCTTAAATACCAGTTTCCCGCCGATAAATCCCGCGATTCCCGTAGCCACAAGCATGATCAGGTGAAGCAGTATAAAACCAGTTTTTGATGTTGATGTTGCGGTGATGATGTCCGGATCAATCAGGTGCCAAAGCACAATAATAAGCGCTGATGCCGTCACAACAAAGGCTGAGATGATTTTAACCATAAATATAGCGGTTAAACTGCGTTTGTATTTTTGTTTCCATTCGTTAAATCCGGAGAACAAAACCAGGGGGAGCGATAAAAGCACAATAATCATATTGTAAAATGATGCCCGTGCCAGTCCCGTAAACTGAAAGATAATGGCCAGAAAAATAAACAATACGGCAACCGGCACAACACCGTTGGGGAAATGGACGGAAACAGGATGAACGTGGTGTTTGATCATCAAATCGGTAATCAGGTCATAGGGACGGGATGCAGGTTTTGAAACTTCATCCGGGGATGGTTTAACTGTATCCGCTTCGGGTGCAGGAGTGCTTTGGGCCGCTGTTTTTTCAGGTTTTTTTTCTGTTGCCGTTATCTCGATAAATTTACTTTTATCTGCACCGCACACCGGACATGTTTCCGGTGGTTCATCTCCTGTGTGTATGTAACCGCATACCGTGCATTTCCATTTTTTCATGAAACCCTCCTGTTTTGATGATATATTTTATTCATGGATTCTACTCAGATGCCGGGGGGTATGCAAGAATATTTTTTTTAAAAGGCGACTGCCTGTGCGGGCTCGTACGCAGGCAGGTATCCATTGGATTTGTTTTCTGGCTGCCAGTATCAGGGTTGGCGTTTGTATCCACGTTATCCTCTCTGGTTATCCGGTTCACTCAAGTTATCACCTGAATTTTGCATGAAAATTGATAA
>JAOZOL010000358.1 GCA_029933295.1 Desulfobacterales bacterium
TCAATGACCTGATTAATAAAATAGGCTCAAACGTCGATATACTCCAGATACCGGTTGCAGAAGGGGAAATTGCTCATTTAAATGATCTGGTTCGATTGAGCAGAATGTTTTAATCATCCGGTGGATACTTTTTCGTTTTTTTCATCGGTTGCTGTTTTTATGTCGGCAAAGCTTTCATATTTGTTCTGGTGAATGGTGCAGAAGAGTGAGTTGGTTGCCGCTCGATTCTGGCACTGGGAACCGCTGCGGGTAATCGCCTTGCATCGTATTGCCTGGACGGTTCCGGATTCAATTTCTTCTTTGGTGATTTTGGCGGTGTCCATTGTGTCTCGGTACCGGTCGTTGATAACCAGCGGGTCCTTCTCGATATTTCCGGCACGGTACATCCCCAGAAGCATCCGGTATTCATTCTCAAAGTTATCTAAAATCGCCTTTGGATTATCGACAAGTCCTGAATCCGTACAGATACCCAACGAGACCTGACCGTTATAGCTGATAATGCTTATGCCGAGGCCCAGTCCGCCGATTCTCGGTACCCAGAACATGATGTTGCTTATTTTGGTTCCTGAAAAATAGAGCGGCTCTCTTGGCCCCGGAACGTTGCTGAACACCCCGGTTGTTTTATTGGCAAACATGCTGGCGGCTGTTTTGGCCAGTTTTGCCGAAGAAACACCAAGCGCATTTAAAACCACGTAGGCAATAGCTGCGTCCGGAGAATCTTTTAAGTCATTAATGCGGCGCTGAACTTCCCGTATCCTCAGTACCGGGTCATCAATATGAACCGGTAAAGCAACCAGGATAAGGGAAAACTGATTACCGAGTTCAATCTCGGCTTCCAGCGGACGGATGTTGATCGGCATGGCAACCCGTATATCCAGATCGCCGACCAGGTTGTTTCGCTGCTGGAGATACCGTCGCAACGCACCGGTCACCATGGAGACAAGGGTGTCGTTTATGGTTGCACCAAAATATTTACCGATCGCTTTGATATCCGCCACCGGGATCGGATCACTGAAAGCCACACTTTTTCTGACGCCAAGTTCGCCTTTGAAAACCGTTTTTTTATCAGCCGGCAATAGGATCATTTTGCTGATCACCGTTGTTGCTTCAAAGGCGTGTTTACCGATCAGTTTTGTTCTCTTTAAGATATGAGACGGGTTTGAGATGCTTGATTCGATTTCTTTTGAGATAAAACTCCCCACTTTTATTGCCCTTCTTTTGGCTCGGTTTAATTTTTTAAACGCCTTTTCAAGGGGCGGAAAAAAGTCATACGCAGCTTCCCTCTTTCCCTTTTTTTCCGTCAGTGGGCTTGTCCAAACGGCATTTGGCTCAACATCAGCCATTGAGAGCAATACTCGGATCAAAGCTATTCCATCTCCTATGCAGTGATGAATGCGAACAAAAAGGACTGAACCGCCATTATTATAATTTTCAATATAATGGGACTGCCAAAGCGGCTTGGTGGGATCTAAAGGAGTTGCCGTTAAATTACTGATGAGTTCCTCAAGTTCCTTTTTTCCGCCGGGCGATGGAAGGGCAGTACGCTGAAGGTGTGAGCGCAGGTCAAAATTCGGGTCCAGTTCCCAGATGGCGTTTCCAACGCCGCTGATGGGCCGAACCACCCGTTTTTTAAACCGATCATAACAGAGCAGCCGATTTTTAAATGTTTCATTTAAACGGTCAAAATCCAAGGGCTCATCAAATGACAGCATTGCTGTTATAACCATCAAATTTGTGGGGCTATCCATGTGAAGCCAGAAATTATCAATGCTTGACATGATTTCAACTTGTTTTTTCATAATACGCCTCCCTGGAGATTTAATCTTAAAAATAATTTACTATCAGAGGATTTTAAGGATTGCAATCTGAAATTTTTAATTAAGGCTTTAATAATGAAAATTTAGTAAAAAAGCTTGACACTTATAACGCACGGCGTCATATTTGTGTTTAATATTTATTTTTCAGGAGGCGGCTATGCATCTAATTAAAAAATATGCTAATCGAAAGTTGTATGATACAACGGATAAACGATATTTGACAATGGATCGGTTGGCGGAGCTGATTAAAGCCGGAAAAGAAGTTAAGATTATTGACAATGAAACAGGTGATGACCTGACATCCGCAATTGTTTCCCAGCTTCTGGCAAGGGAGGAGACAGATACCGATAAAGCGGTGCCTTCCCGGGTATTGATTCAGATGCTTAGAAAGGGGCGGGGGACGTTATTCGGTTATGGGAAAAAGTATGTTTCCCTGTGGCAGAGCGCGCTGACCATGTCTAAAGATGAAATCGAGAAACTGGTCAATAGTTTGATTACAGATCATGAAATATCAGAATCTGAAGGCAATAACTTAAAAAATGAAATTACCGGTTTTGCGAATCATTTAAAGTCCTGGATATCGGACAATATTGATCAGCGTGTGACTGAAGCACTTGAGATGATGAATCTGTCAACCAGGGACCAGGTCAATGAACTGTCAAAGCGCGTGGAAACATTAACGAAGATGGTAAAAAAGATGGAGAAGAAAAAATAGCTTTTTATGCCCATTTCCCTTCATGCTTAATCAGGTTGATGATCTGTTTGCCGGCAGGAATATTTTGCGGAGAAGGAAGAAGAAATGAAATCGCAGCCCAAATCCCGAAAAATGAAACAAGCCCGCCTGCCATCATAATGATGAGACCACCGGCACAGCCCGTAATGACACCAATTCCGATTAGTACTGCCAGACCGCCAATGATAAAGGCTATAATGCTCCCCGTAAACAATAGTAATTGAAACATATTTGTCCTTTAATATCTTTTGAAAATGAATCAAAATAAATTTGTTGTGCAAAAAACAAATCGTATTTAACGCGGGATCTTTTTTGTTCCAATTATCATAGATTTATTATTTCATCAAACTAAAATTAAAACCATTATGATTTCAAATTCCCAAATTCCGGGGGCATAAAATACTCTTTTTTTACAATGTGTGTGAAAGGGGGCACCCATTTTTGACTTTCAAATAACTCATTCATAAT
>JAOZOL010000359.1 GCA_029933295.1 Desulfobacterales bacterium
CTAATTGTTTCGATAAAACATCCGTTATCTCCGCCGATTCCGGATTCGCCCTCCTTTTCGGGAGGCTGCGGTGTTGCTCCCACGATAATACTGCCTTCCGGATAGGCCGCACCGTTGGACACGCCGATGGCATCCAGATCAAAACCTGCACTGTTGACGGTCGGATATGGATCATAAATAACATTGCCTTCACTATCATAGCAGCTTCCATCGCCCGCAATATCAATAATTCTTACATGGGTAATTCTGGAAATATCAACAACGGCTGATTGAACTTCTGGTTTTTCTGAAATGTCCGACAGATCAAAAGGGGTTCCATACCCCTGCCTGTATTTACCGGCAAGCCCGTTAATCAACGTTGTATCAAGGCTGCCAAATCCGCTGACCGGGTCCGGCGTTAAGGAAATATTATCAAATCGGACAAAATCAATTCCGTTGCTTGACACTTCAACATAGGCAAGTTCCAGATTATAATCATTGAACGAATTTTCAAATACCGCAAAATCCCATCCTTCACCGTTTTTTATGGGAGGATCAAAGGTCATTGTAATACGCCCGCCCCTGCCGAGTGAAACAATATCAAAGGATGTGCCCACCGCCATGCCAATTGCATATTCGGGAGTTTGCCATACTTCGTCGATCTCACTTCCAATCTCATAATTTTCATATCCGGTGGCCCAACTGATAAACGCAGGATCATCCATATAAATTGCCGTAGACCCCGTCTGTCCGGCTGCAGGTGAATAGGATGCTGCACCGGCTAAAGTTGGCAAAAAGAAAAAGAATACAAAAGTAAAAAACATTTTCAGTAATTGATGTTTCATCGCAAATGATAAACCGTATAATCGTTTATTTGTTGAACCTAAGTCTAAAAATATGTCCATCGAATGCCTCCATAAATCGTTCGATCAGGCATGGGATAATATTGTTCGCTATATGCGCTGGTTGAATATAATTCATTAAAGAGATTGTTTACCCCGGCAAATATCATAAAATTTTTATATTCATATGTTAATTTAGCATCAAAAACCATGTAATCATCGAGCTTGTCATATTTACCATTCTCAGTATCATTGCCATCGAATCGTGAGCCTGTATAGGTCCCTGATACTGAGAGCTGCAATTGATTTATGAACTGCCAGTGAATCCCCGCTGAAACCCGGTGTTCGGGAACCAGAGGTATTGTTGTATTTTTTTTGTCAAATTCAGCTTTTGTATACGAATAATTCCCCCACACACGGATATCATCGGAAGGATATATTGTAAAATCAGTTTCAATGCCCCGGCGGATGGTTTTATCCGGATAATTTTGATTGATACCGTTCATATTATTATAATAAATCTCATCTTCGATCCGTATGTCAAACAAAGCAACCGTCAGAGACATAAAATTGCCAACCTTTTGCCGTCCGCCGATTTCTAAATGAACGCCCTTTTGAGGACTCAGCCCATCTTCACTTTCAGCAAATTCATCGACATTCGGGATTCGAAAGCTGGTTGCCCAGCTTCCAAAAAATGAACTTTTATCTGACATAGAATATGTAAAACCAAGAGAATATGCGCTGTTGTCCCATTCAGCTTTTGTTTTGTCTCCGTTAACCCAGATTCTTACATTATCAAAAAGTTTTTTTTCATCGTTGCGAAAATATCCCCTGTAGTTATTATAACGGGCTCCGGCGTTCAGCATCAGATTATCAGTGGCAGACCACCGGTTGTTTATAAAAACTCCAAAACTTTCAGTATCGCTATTTTTTCTTGGACCGTTGGGCTTTTCTTCCCGGATGTAATCGGTTTTATAATGGTCGACTCCCAATTGAAACATTTGCAAATGGCCGCCGATAGTATAATTTTTAATGTAATTAAGATCAAATTGTCTTGAGTCTTCTTCAATTTTATCCTTTTGATCGCTGCGTGAAATATTGGGATTGAACCCAAGGATATATCTGTTGTTTCTAAAAATATATCCGCGCTTCAGAGTCAATGTTCCCCATTCTTCAAAGTCCATTTCAAGGGCAACCCTGCCTCTTGTTTCAGAGGTTTCTCCGTAATCATCCGGACGATCAGTATGCACCCGTCTGGATTTAGAATTGATATTTTTCCTGCTGACCGGCCCTGGAAGCCCGTATTCATCTTTATAATACATACCCGAAGCCATAAAAGAAAAATGCTCATTAATTGCATAGCTTGATTTTACGCCGATATCTTTTTTTTCAAAAAAACCGTTGTCCCTGTACCCGTCCGAATCATGGATGCCGGCATTAAGATTTAAATAAATTTTTTTTAGATTGCCGTCTATGGATACTCTATTATCGAAGGTAGCATAACTTCCGTAAGAAGAATAAAAATCAACCATAGGCGTTTCACCCGCCTTTTTGGTAATTATGTTTATAACTCCGCCCACGGCGCCGCTTCCATAAACAACAGATCCGGCCCCCCTGACAATTTCAATGCGCTCGATTTGTTCAATCGGTACTGATGAAATCGAAGGGCCGGATTGATCCGGCGCATTCAATTCTAAGCCATCAACCATTACAATGACATTGCTTGCCGCAGTATCTCCCATCCCCCGGAGATCAACCACCGCCTGTTTGTCGTTTCCAAAAGTAGTTCGAACATTAACTCCTGCTTCCTTGGTCAGTAACTCAATAATATTTTTAGCACTTGACTCCTTGATATCCTCACTGGTTATGACAGTTACATGCTTTGGAATATCAGAGATCGGTTCTTGAACTTTGTTTGCGGTAACGACAATGGCATCCAGTTCATACTGGATCGGGGGATTTTGTTCTTGATTATTAATTGCTTCTTCCTGCGCAAATAATAAAACCGGACACGACAGACAAACCAGTAACACAATAAACAAACGTGTTTTAAATATTGTCTTTTTTTTCATCATCAATTGCAATGTTCCAGGTTGTTATTATCCGATTGAGAGTCCAAAGTACTCTTGTTATACCGGGCTTGATCCGATATCCATATTAATCCGGCAATTAAATACC
>JAOZOL010000360.1 GCA_029933295.1 Desulfobacterales bacterium
GTTTTATGACCCGTTTTTTCAGGCGCTCCTTCCAAATAAGTAATTCCTAAAAATCGTTTTTACTTATAGATGGTTACAGCGGCGCAATAGCCGTAATAAGTTTTTTACGAGCCCGGCAAAATTAACGACGTTCCGGTCATCTCTGCAGGTTGATCAATCTTCATGATTTCAAGCATGGTAGGCGCTATATCCCCCAGCACACCTCCTTCTCTTAAACGAACTGTTTTCCGGTCTTCACCAACCAGAACAAGGGGCACCTGGTTTAAGGTATGAGCCGTATGTACATGACCGTTTTCATCCTTCATTTTCTCTGCATTGCCATGATCTGCGGTCACCAAAACAGTTCCCCCCTTTTTGAAAACAGCGGTGACCACTTTTTTTACACACTGATCCACTGTTTCACATGCCTTGATAGCTGCTGAAAAAACGCCGGTATGCCCCACCATGTCCAAATTTGCAAAATTTAACACAATCATGTGATATTTTTCAGACTCAATAAATGAAACGGTTTTTTCAGCCACTTCATATGCGCTCATCTGCGGCTTTTCATCATAGGTGGCGACATCCCGGGGGGATGGAACAAGATGCCGGTCTTCATTGGGAAATGGTTTTTCCTCCCCGCCGTTAAAAAAATATGTGACATGGGCATATTTTTCCGTTTCCGCAATTCGCAACTGATTTAAGCCCTGATGGCTCACCACTTCCCCCAGCACATTATCCAAATGAACCGGGGCAAAGGCCACGGGCAAGGTAAAATGTTCATCATAAAGGACCATGCACACAAAATCACACAGAGCCGGGATTTTTTCCCTTTGAAACTGATCAAAATCAGGCTCCGTGAATGCACGGGTTATCTGCCGCGCGCGATCAGGCCGAAAATTAAAAAAAACAATCCCGTCATTGTCTGAAACAATTTTTACCGGCACTCCTTTTTCATCCACCATTATCACCGGTTTCACGAATTCATCCGTCTCCCCCCTGGCATATGCATTTTGAACAGCCTCCACCGGATCTTTTTCAAAAATACCTGAACCAAGAGTATAAAGTCGATACGCCTTTTGAGTCCGGTCCCACCGGGTGTCGCGGTCCATGGCATAGTAACGCCCGCAAATGCTCGCAATTTTACCGATTTTTTTAGAATCCAGAATTTTTTGCAGTTTGCTGACATACCCGGCCCCGCTGTCCGGCGGCGTGTCACGGCCATCTAAGATGACATGAATATAAATTTCAGAAACACCCTTTAAGATCGCCATATCGATCAACGCAAACAGATGGGACAACTGGCTGTGCACACCGGCATCAGACACCAGGCCCATGAAGTGAAGGGCCGAATGATGGCTCTTGACCTTTGACATCACTCCACCAAGTGCGTCATTATTAAAAAACGAACCGTCTTCAATCGCCTTGTCAATGCGTAATAACCCCTGATATACGACCCGCCCGGCGCCGATATTTAAATGCCCGACCTCTGAATTTCCCATGATTCCGGCAGGCAAGCCCACAGCTTCCCCAAAACAGGAAAGCCGCGTGTTGGGATAATTTTCCCTGATATGATCAAGAAACGGCGTATTAGCCGTAAAAACAGCATTGGAATCATTTAACTCGCCAATTCCCCATCCATCTAAAATCATCAACACGCACGGTCCGTTCATATTCGTCATGGTTCACTGACTCCGTTCTTTTCCTTAAGTTCGTTTGGCTCCACATAATCGGCCACCGATATTCGTTTCGCATCCGCCCACAACCCTTCCAGATCATAAAATGCCCGCACCGGATCATAAAACACATGAATTAAAATATGGCCATAATCCAGCAATACCCAGTGGCCGTCACTCATTCCTTCGATGCTGATGGGGGAAATGCCCTGCTTTTTCAAATCTGTTTTGATATATTCTGCAATGGCGGAAACCTGACGATGGGACTTTCCGGTGCAGATAATAAACACGTCGGCAAAAGAGGTCAGTTCACTGACATCAAGAACAACAAGATCGGTGGCTTTTCTTCCAAGTGCGGCGTTAATATAATATTTTAGCGATGGATCAGGAATTTTTTGGGTCATATATACAATCCTTTTTGGTGGATATACGTGTCTACGGCATCCGGTACAAAATTTTTTATTGATGTGCCCTGTTTAATGAGCCTGCGTATTTTGCTTGATGAAATGTCAATGGGAGTCACGTTAAATAAATATATCGCTTGTTTTGTGGAATGGACAAAACATGATTTGTGTTCTAAAAATCTGTATCCGTCCGAAACATGGGCTCTGATATAAATTTCCATAGCCTTGCAGGGCTCCTGGTTTTTATTTGCACCATCTGGCGGCCGTGTCATGACAATGATCGGTATCAAATCAAAAAAATTTCGATATGACTTCCATGTGTCAATTTCTAAAAACGCATCCAGTCCGATAATCAGATAAAAGGTCATCTCTTTTAAGGGATTGTTTTTAAAATAAGTGACCGTATCAATGGTATAGGATCGCCCCTGGCGTTTAATTTCAACATCTGAAGCAATAAATTTTGGAGTTTCAGATATTGCATCAGTGATCATATTATATCGATCAGTCGCATCCGCCAGTTCTTCGATTCCCTTATGCGGCGGAATGGCGGATGGAATAAAAATAATTTTTTCCAGACCAAATCCTGCCCTGACTTCTTCGGCCACCTGCAGATGCCCCCGGTGTACCGGGTTGAATGTCCCCCCAAACAAACCGATGCTGTTCAAATAAACCCCTGTGTTTTTTTTAATATTCTTTTATTTCGGCAACACGCCGATATGCTTTGCAAGGGATGATTGCGTAAGCCCTGTCTCTTCCAGTTCTTCCTGCAACACGTCTCCCGGATGAACAGGCGTAAAATGTATCATCGTCATTTCATGCCTCCTTCATGTAACTATTTTGAAAAACAAGAATTTGGTTTCAAGACAAGCCAGGGAACGCAGTATTGGAGCCAAAGGCGCCGTTTTTCCGCTAAAGCGAGC
>JAOZOL010000361.1 GCA_029933295.1 Desulfobacterales bacterium
GAGGCAATTTTCCTTACAATCATAAACATCTCCAAAAAATTTGTGGATTTAATTTAAAATAACGTAACTTCTCAAAAAGTACGGGCAGCGCATCTGCAAAAAAAAGTCGCGGCCTTTCTCGTGCCTTCTCATACTCAAAGTCAACCACGCTTGAATCAGGCCCTATTGCAACCATACCCTGAAGCAATATGTTTCCCGCATCAAATTTTTAGTTCATGCGGTGAAAGGTGAAACCGGTTTCCGCGTACCCCTGATATAATGACCAGTATGTGGCCTTCACCCCTCTATGGTCTTGTGAGTAATGTTTTAAAATCGATAAATTTTCCAGAGGCCTCCCGTTTAATTTGATCGACCAGGTGGATTTTAATTTTTGCCTTGGGGAAATTTTGATATATGCCTTTTTCTACTTTTTTTGCTGCTTTATCTGAATAGAATTTTGTCGGTACAATAAGGACTGAAAACTGATCAATGTCTTCCTGGATTACCTGAAACTCATGGATATATTTTCCTAAAAACCACATATGAGAAGTCAAAGGGGTTGATGAAATCTTTGTGCCATCGCTTTTTTTGGCATAGTCATACATCCGGCCGGCAATAATTTTCATTAGCGGAAAGGTTCTTCCGCAAGAACAAGGTCTATCCGTGTATGCAGCCAGGTCATGGATATTGTAACGAATAAAGGGGAATGTATAGTTATCTAAAACCGTAAAAACAATTTCACCGACTTCCCCTGGTTTCACAGGATTGCCTTCTTTTAAAAACTCCATGATCACGCAATCGATGGCCATGTGATATCCTTCATGCTTGTGGCATTCATAAGCGACATTCTCTGTTTCAAAAGTACCATAGACATCAATAACCCTGGTTTGAAACGCTTTTTCAATTTTACGGCGTGAAGCTGTGCTTAAAAGTTCCGAATCGGTAAAAATAATGCGTGGCGGCGGAACTGAAATGTTTTCTTCCAGTATTTTAGACGCCATCAAATGAAAGGTCGATCCATATCCACGCATCATCGCCGGTTTCAGCGTTTGTATGCTTTTTATCTGGATCAGCGGATCCATGCCTGCGTCCAATTGATATGTTTTTAAAAAGCCCAATCTTTCATGAAACGGTTGTTTTGAGCGTGGCGTGGCACGAAACCAAAGGACACGATCAAACAATCCATTCCCATTGGTGAGATATGGCCTTAGAAACTGTGCTTTTCTTATCTGATTATACCCATGATCAGCGAAGAAATGCAACGTCTTGCCGCTTGAACCTGATGTATGAAGCGTTATCAATTGATCTATATTTTTTATTTTCTTGTCAATGAGGTCAGAATTTTCACTTTGATGAAAATCGTCTTTATCAATGACAGGAATTTTTTGTAAATCATCGATTGTCCGGATATCATCCGGATGGAGGTTTGTTTTTTTAAACCGCTCACGGTAAAAGGGAACATGATGGTAGGCATGATCAATAAGGCGTCTTAGTTTTTCATTCTGGATGTTGCGAAGTTCCGCTAATGGCCTTTTTTCGTTTCTCATGAGCCGTAACATATGAAAATATTTATTGCCCGGCATCCTGAACATCCCCTGTTGGTTTGCATCCTTATTATGAAAAGCTCATCCCATACCTGTACACTGAGAATCGCCATCAGCGCTCTGGTATAGTTTCCTTTTCTATCAGCAGGTTTTTTACAACCCTGAACTTGCCGTTTTCTTCTACTGAAATCTCTTGATGTTCCTGAATCGAAACCCGCATCATCCCTTTTGTAATCTCCGTGGTTATCTTTTTTATTTCTTCAAAAATTGCAGTGTTGTTTTTGTCTTCCATGATCACATTGACGGTGAGATCGGACCGGGATGTTTGGATAAACTGGTATTGAAGCAGCCCTTTGCATTTTTCAATGGAAGTGGTTAGAAGATATGGAGACAATCTCTCCCCGTTGGGAAGCCGGATATATTCCGATGCCCTTCCCGCCATTGGCTGCATTAACGTAAAAGTCCTGCCGCACGAGCAGCTTTTGGCTACATATTTTCCTTTGTCTTTGATCCGATATCTGATCAAGGGCATTGCCCGATTCCTTAAATCAGTTAAAACGATATCCCCCTCTTCCCCAAACCGTGTCGGTTCTTTGCCATTTAAAATTTCACAAATCACGTCATCTTCATTGATATGGTAGCCTTCATGCTGTTCGCACTCCCAGGCAATTTCTTTAAATTCCGTTGATCCGTAAACATCAAAAACGTTCGCCTGTAAAACATTTTGGATAAACTGCCTGACAGGACTTTCCAGGTATTCAGCACTGGTATAAATTCTTTTTAAAAAAAAAACCGGTCTGTTTCTTTCTTTCACCAACTGAGCGAGCTGAAAAAAATAACTCGGCGGGCCATAAACGTTCTGCGGTTTAAATAACCGGAGTTTTTCCAACCCTTTTTCAATGTCCTCAAAGATGGAAAAATACGAAATATGCAGAAAAAAATCCCGGATGGATCTTTTTTTATTCAATAATTCTAATTTTTCCACGGGCTCGGATTCAAAAACAGCCACTTTTTCCCCTATGCTCATCCCGCAGGCAAAGCGAGCCCGCAACTTGGATAGATATTTTTTCCGAAGCCAGCATTGTTTATCAAAATAACTCCAAAACGGCTCCCCCGTTGACCCGCTGGTATGACTTTTAAAAAATTTCAGCTGATCCATCTTTACATTTAAAAACATCTCCGGGGTATCCCGGATATCTTCTTTTGTAACAATCGGAAGTTTTTTAAGATCCTTTAACCCATTAAAGTCTCTTGGGAAAAGATTTTGCTTTTTAAAAAACTCCCGATAAAAAGGGATGTTCTCATAAATGTTTACGATTTGCGCCTTGAAAAGATTTAAACGGAGATGATCCAGTTTGTCCCGCGATAACCGGAGATTTTTTTTCATTTGATATATTTCAGGCGCCAGATATAACACAGAATTAACCGTCCTCTTCCCCTTGATAGA
>JAOZOL010000058.1 GCA_029933295.1 Desulfobacterales bacterium
AAGGCTAATAATGACACAAACTGAAGGGCTTTGCCGGAATCAAATTTCAAATCAACAATTCCTGTTTTCCAAAACCACACCCATTGTCAAAAGCGATCAACCCGATCCTTCGGAATTCATTTCCATTCAGGCAGTGAAAGAAAAGTTTCCAAAAATTTTGATTGAAAATACTTTTTTGGATGCTGCCATGGCCCATGTGGTGAATTCAAAACGATTCAGCACTATGGTAATACGCATTGACGACATCAGTTTTGTAATCAATCCTGATAATATGATGGCTGATCTTGCCGAAGCAATCGACGGCATATGCCGGGAACAATCCGGGGTCTGGGGACTTTTCAACCACTATCTGGTGGGATGCGTGTTTACTGAAACAACTCAGAAATCATGCCTTAAAATTGCTGAACAACTCATGCGAACTCTTGCCGAACTCCGCATGGAAACCGTTTCCATCGGCATTGCCGTGTATCCGACCATATCCTATAAAAAAAATGATATCTTCGAAAACGCAAAAAAAGCTCTGGATCATGCGGAATTTTTTGGCGTAAACAGCTGTGTGGCCTTTGATTCCGTCAGTTTAAATATCAGCGGGGACAAATATTATCAGGCAGGAGATATAGACAAAGCCATTGACGAATTTTTGCTGGCCTTAGAGCTTGATAAAGATAATGTCAACGTGCACAACAGCCTGGGGGTTTGTTACGGGATTAAAGGGGACATGGACAAGGCCTTAAATGAATTTGAAACAGCCGCCGGTCTTGACCCGAAAGAAATCATGCCTGTATATAATGCGGGATACGTTCATTTTCTTAATAAAAAATATGCTACAGCCCTGGACTATTTTCTAAAAGCCGAACAGATAGATGATACAGTATTTGAACTGGCGGTTCAAACAGGAAGGATTTATCTTGAGTTAAATCAGATAAAAACCGCAAAAAAATACCTTGAAAACGCCATTGCTTTAAACCGGAAATCCGCTGTCGCATACCGTTTACTGGGAGATGCTTACACCCTTCTGGATCAGATTTCTGATGCCATAACCGCATACAAGACATCATTGAAAATTAACCCGGATGGTGCGCACTCCCTTTCCTCTCTCGGCTATCTTTATGAAATAAAGAAAAAAAATGCGGATATCGCATTGATGTTCTGCCGCCAGAGCACCCAGCTTGATCCGCATAACGGACTCTTCCGGCAAAGGCTTGGCCAGCTTTATTTAAACCGCAAGCAAATACAAAAAGCACTGGATGAATTTCAGCAGGCAAAAGAGCTTGGACATAAATCAGATGAATATATTGCCAAGGCTTTAAAATTGATGTCTTCGCAAAAAGCCGGGTCATGAGAGCCCGGTTTTGGGTTAAACCCATAGGGCGTGCTTTACTGCATTGATGTTAACCAATACTAATTTTCATAATCATAATCTGTTGTTAGCAAAAAACGTTCAGCACCAAAAATTATAACAAGGAGTTGATTGATGCCAATCTATGAATATTTTTGTGACAAATGCGATAAAAAATTTGAAGCAATTGTCATGGGAAACGATAAACCGGCATGTCCCGGTTGTAAAAATTCAAACGTAAAACGCCTCATGTCGGCTTGCGGGTTTGTCAGCAAAGCCAGCGGAGGGGAAACAGTAAGCTCCTCTGCCGGCGGATCATCCTGCATTGGATGCAATTCAACAAATTGCTCAAGCTGCGGTGTATGATGAAAACCCTTATTACTATTGGAACAAGAGGCAGCCGACTCGCCCTGTGGCAGGCAAACTGGGTAAAATCGGCCATTGTCAAGCATCATCCGTCATTGTCGATAAAACTTGACATCATTAAAACCAAAGGGGATAAAATCCTCGATGTGCCCCTTGCAAAGGTTGGCGGCAAAGGTCTTTTTGTCAAAGAAATTGAAGAAGCACTTTTAAACGGCCGGATTGATCTGGCGGTTCACAGCATGAAAGATATGCCTGCCCAGATTCCTGAAGGCCTTTGTATCGGTGCCGTACCAAAGCGGGAAGCCCCAAATGATGTATTGATATCAAACAATAATCTGACGATGTCATCGTTACCGATGGGTGCTAAAATCGGCACCAGCAGTCTTCGCAGGGCTTCACAGCTTTTAAATACGCGGCCGGATATAACAATCATGCCCTTGCGAGGAAACCTGGATACCCGCATCAAAAAACTGGAAGCACATCAGTTTGATGCCATTGTCCTGGCCGCCGCCGGGGTAAAACGGCTTGGCTTTGAAAATAAAATAACTGAATATATTGATTTAAATACCATTATCCCGGCCGTCGGGCAGGGGGCTCTCTGTATTGAAATCCGGAAACAGGATACTGATACCCACGCCATTGTCTCAACTCTGGATCATTTTGAAACAAACCGTGTGATTGCCTGCGAACGGGCGTTTCTCATAAGGCTTGAAGGCGGATGCCAGGTGCCCATGGCAGCACATGGAACCATTAAAAAAGATAAATTAACTATGAGCGGTTTGGTCGGAGAAACAGATGGTTCAAAATTGATAAAGCAAACTATTTCCGGCCCTGTGGCAGAGGCTGAACAGATCGGAACAGAACTTGCTGGCCGGCTGATCGACATGGGAGCAGGAGAAATATTGGAAAGACTGACCCTGGAATTAAATAAAAATGAAAAATAAAATATATCTGGTGGGCGCAGGTCCCGGTGATACGGGGCTGCTGACGTTAAAGGGCAAAGCCTGCATAGAAACGGCAGACGTGATTGTTTATGATTACCTGGCCGCAGTTGAATTATTGAAGTATGCCCGCAAGGATGCGGAACTGATTTACGTTGGTAAAAAAGGCGGTGATCATACCCTGACCCAGGATCGCATCAATGGCCTGCTTGTTGAAAAAGCCAAACAGGGGCATACGGTCACCCGGTTAAAAGGCGGTGATCCGTTTATCTTCGGCCGGGGCGGTGAAGAGATTGAAGCCCTGATCACAGAAAATATTGATTTTGAAATTGTTCCGGGTGTGACATCCGCCATTGCCGCTCCCGCATATGCCGGGATTCCCTTGACCCACAGAAAATTTACGTCCACGGTGACATTTATCACCGGACACGAGGACCCTGCCAAAAAAGTCACATCCATTAACTGGAAAGCCCTGGCGGAAAATGGCGGGACCCTGGTATTTTTGATGGGCGTTAAAAACCTGGAAAATATTGTTGCCCGGCTCCTTAAAAACAAAATGGATAAAAATACCCCCGCAGCGCTGGTCCGTTGGGGAACAACGACCCAGCAAGAAGCCGTTGCAGGAACACTGGACACCATCACAAAAAAAGTTAAAGCAGCCGGATTAAAGGCCCCCTGCATTATTGTGGTCGGTGATGTGGTCTCTTTGCGGGAAAAAATGAAATGGTTTGAGAACCGGCCCCTTTTTGGGAAAAAAATTGTCGTGACCCGGGCCCGCACCCAGGCAAGCGACCTGGTGACACGCCTCTCAGTTTTGGGTGCCCAATGTATCGAATGCCCGGTCATTAAAATTATTCCACCGGAAAATTATGCATTGCTGGACACTGCCATTGATACTCTTTCCACCTATGAATGGATTATTTTTACCAGTGTAAACGGCGTGGATTCCTTTTTTGCCCGGCTTACTGAAAAAAAAAAAGATGCCCGGGCCCTGGGACATATCCGGACCGCCTGCATCGGTCCGGTTACCGCAGCTCGGCTCGGCTCTTACGGCATAAATACAGACATCCTCCCTGAAAATTACCGGGCTGAATCCATTATCAGCGCTTTTAAAAACCAAACCGTTGCCGGAGCACGCATGCTACTGCCCCGCGCCGAACAGGCCCGTCCGATTCTCCCCGAAGAATTAACAAAAATGGGCGCAAATGTTGATGAAATCGCGGCCTATCGCACGGTGAATGACATCGAAAACGCGGACCGGCTGATCGGCCAACTTGAAAAACGCACAGTTGATTTAATCACGTTTACCAGTTCATCCACTGTGACCAATTTCAAAAACCTTATACCGGAAAACAGATTTGAGGAACTCCTGGCCGGTGTCACCATTGCATCCATCGGTCCCATTACATCCCAAACAGCAGAAAAAAATGGATTTACAGTTCACATTACTTCCGAAGATTACACCATCCCCGGCTTATGTGATGCAATCTTAAAATATTATGACCTGAATTCATACCTCATTGGATATTATTAATGAACACACGCATGGACGCCATACTTAAAAAATTACCCTCCTTTGTCGATCAGATCAAATCGATCAAGGAAGTCATTATATCCAATATCGTTTTGATCGGGCAAACTCCTGCGCCAACTTTCCACGAGGAAGCGCGAACTGAAATTTTTCTGGAGCGATTGTCGGACGCCCAGGCTGATTATTGTTCAACAGACGATTACAACAACCCCATAGGAATAATACTGGGCAAGTCGGGGGGCGCCAAACCGCCAATTTTTGTTGTGGCCCATATGGACACTTTCTTTAATGCGGATCTGGGACACAATTATGTCATCAGGAAAAATTCCATCACAGGCCCCGGCATACTTGACAATTCCCTTGGCATCGGTGTGCTGGCGTCCATGCCGATCATTTTAAGAAAGCTCAAACTTGCTTTTGAATCAGACATCGTCCTTGCCGGCGTCACGCAATCCATTGGAACCGGGAACCTCCAGGGAATCCGCCGTTTATTAAATACATGGGATGACCCCATCAGGGGAGCTGTAATTATTGAAGGTGCGGATCTGGGACGGCTGAGTTATTACTCTGAAGGCATCATCCGGGGTGAAATCACCTGCAATGTATCAGTTCCGGAAGATGGAGAACACCGTTACAAACACAATGCCATCCTGATATTAAACGAGGTCATTGATGAGATCCTGGCCATGGAGCTTCCCCAGCGGCCCAGAGCAAGGGTGATTATCGGAAAATTCAACGGTGGATTTAAACACGGCGTGATTGCATTGAATGCCCGGCTGGGGTTTGAAATTCAGAGCAATTCAGACGATATGGTTAAACGCATGTATCATGAAATGATGGATATTGTGGAGGGTATCGGCCACGAACATCGCGTGGATCTCAAGCTCAACATTATCAGCAACCTTTACCCTGCCACATTAAAATATAAACACCCACTTGTGAAAAGCACGGTTGCGATTATGAAACGACTGGGCTTAAAACCGGCAAGTCATTCAAGCGAATCGGAATTATCCGTATTTCTCACCCAAAACATCCCGGCCGTCACACTGGGGATTACAGACGGCAAAAATGTCCACGTAGAACAGGCAACGATGAAAATTGATCCCATGTTTACCGGTATTGCGCAAATTATCGGCACCATTATGGCCATAGACAGCGGGGTTTGCGATGAAAAGTAACTGGCTTAACACAAATACGTTTCACCATTCCGAATTTAAAGAAATCGAATTGCTGGTTAAAAAAAAAGAAAAAAAAAATCTGACAATCTCGCTTTGCCTGCCGACTTTAAATGAAGAAAAAACCATTGCCAAAGAAATTATTATTATGAAATCAGAGTTGATGACACGATTTCCCTTAATTGACGAGATCGTCGTGGTCGATTCCGGCTCAAGCGATAACACCTTAGATATTGCCCAAAGCTATGGGGCAGAAATTTACGAGGCCAGCAATATCCTGCCTCATCTCAAGGAATCCACAGGGAAAGGGGAAAACCTCTGGAAAGCGCTATATATCACCAAAGGAGATATTATCATTTATCTTGACGCGGATATCAAAAATATCCACCACCGGTTCGCCTATGCACTTCTGGGACCGCTCTTGCTGAATGATAAAATTAAATACACCAAGGCATTTTATGATCGCCCCATTTCAACCGACCAGCAGAAAATTCGTGCAACAGGCGGCGGCAGGGTGACTGAACTGATTATACGCCCGCTGTTTTCATTGTTTTTCCCGGAGCTGACACAGATTATTCAACCCCTGTCCGGAGAGTATGCCGGGTTTCGGGATCTGTTTGAAAAAATTCCCTTCCCCATCGGGTATGGTGTAGAAACAAGTATGATTTTAGATATCTATGAAAAATGGGGCATTGATGTCATGGCCCAGGTGGACCTTGACCGGCGGGTACACCGCAACCAGGACACCAAGGCCCTGGGAAGAATGTCTTTTGTTATCCTTAAAACATTTTTAAATCGCATAGAAGGTCTTGAAAAAATTAAACTCAACACGGATTTATTTAATGAAATGATTCAGTATAAACAAACTTCGGGTGAGTATCAGGCGGATATTTATAAAATCAAAGACCATGAGCGGCCGCCTATGATAACTGTTCCGGAGTATTGTGAAAAATTCAACCGGCACCTATAGATTAACATATGGAATTAAAAAATCATCAATTAGTCGATCGCTTCAAGCGGCATTTAAATTATTTAAGAATATCCATCACAGACCGATGCAACCTTCGTTGTATCTACTGCAACCCGCGATCTTCAAAACAAAAACGTCCTCATAAAGAAATATTGCGTTATGAAGAAATCTTAAGGATTGTCCGGATCGGTATTCATCTGGGAATCACAAAAATTCGCATTACCGGTGGAGAACCGCTGGTCAGAAAAGGATGTTACAAATTTTTAAATCAGTTGACTGCAATCGATGGGCTAAAAGACGTATCTTTAACCACCAACGGTGTTTTACTGAAAGATCATATTGACGAGATTGCATCTGCTAAAATCAACCGCTTAAATATCAGTCTTGATACATTAGACCGGGAAAAATATCATCAGATAACCGGCCGGGATCTGTTTGATCAGGTATGGGCAGGGATTGAAACAGCACATGCAAAAGGTTTTTCACCGATCAAGATCAATGTTGTCGTAATCAACGGCGTCAATGATGACGAACTTGCTGATCTGGCAAAATTATCCTTTGATTATCCGTTTCATATCCGATTCATCGAATATATGCCCATCGGTAAAACACCTGCTGCACCCGCAGTGCCATTGCTGACTCCGGGAATAAAAACCCGTATTCAGGCACTTGGGAACCTGATTCCCGTAACCAGCCAAACAAATGACGGACCCGCCATGCGCTTTAAATTTAAAGATGCAATGGGTGAAATCGGATTTATCAGCCCGGTCAGCAACCATTTTTGCAAAACGTGCAACCGCTTAAGACTGACCGCAGACGGCCACATCCTTACCTGTCTGCTGTCCGATATTTCTGAAGATATTAAAACCCCGCTGCGTGCCGGTTTATTAGATAATGATCTGGCAGATGTATTTTTAAAAGCGGTTGAGCGAAAGCCCTTCCAGCACGCGGAAAATATTACCCCGTTCACTCAACCCGCTCAGATGGTATCCATTGGCGGGTAACATGGTGCCTCAGAGTTCGCTCAAAAATCGTTTGATAATTTAAAATATTGTTTAAACTTTTCCATTAAAATCGTATCTGAAATATGTCAAAATAAGAAAATTTAATATGAACGCTGTTTAACTTATTGCCAATTCAGCAGAAAATGCCAGGTTTTATCATGTCAGACGCCGAAAGTGTTATCGGGTTTTTCTTAAATCTTTTCAAACGCCAGTATGATGACTCGAATCCCGGGGAAAGCGATTTGCAATATAAACTGCTTCCTTTATCTTCAGGCTCTGACCAGACATATGAGCTTCGCGTCAAACGCGGATCAAAATGGCATACCCGACGCATGAGCATCAGCCAGGTGGGAGAAAAAGTAGAAAGTAAAAGCACCTGTTTTAAAGTCATATATGACAATCAGATGGTGGTTAAAATTCCGCCAAAGCCGATTAAGAATTTTAAAACCTATTTGACACACATCAAAAACGAAAGGCATATTTCACATCGGCTGACACCGGCCATAGCCTGCCTGTCGCCCTCTCTTTCCGCAATATTAACCAAATATCCGGGGTTAATATCAGATAATGAAATTACAGGAGACATGCGTGAAAAAGAGTACATCCGGCTTCTTGCAAAAAAACCGCAGCTTCAGGATTACCTGAAAATAGACGGCGGATTTGTGTTTTTCATGAGTTTAGCCCGCCATACATTTTTTAATCGAGTTATTGAAAAAACACATGAGAAAAAAAAACGCATTCAGAATGAAATTATCAACAGCAGCCGGGCATTTGATAATATCCAGGAGTTTGAAGCTCTTTACGGCGACCATAATAATGATATATTTTTCAGTATTAATCGGATTAATACTGCGTTTGAAAAAAAAATCGATGAGCTCCTTGCCGATGATTCGAATTTCCCATTGCCGCCGGTATATAAAAAAAAGGAATGGTTTTTTTCCGGACTTGCGGGGAAAAACCCCGATATTGAAACAGATGAATTTCCTGATACATTTTCCGCAGAAATTAACAGACTTATTAAGCGATTAACAACCGAAAATAAAGCTGAAATTTCTCTTTACAGAAAAACCATTAAAACACATGTCCAAAAAAAAATGTTTGACACCAACCGGTCTAAAATTGAAGGTCTGGTGATCAATATTCTGAATCTTTTGTATAATTTGAAAAAACAATGTATCGCGGTCAGAGATTTAAAGCCGGACAACATCTTTGTTGCCGGCAATGCCGATGAAGCCGACCATCTCCTGTGGGATACACAAAAATATTCTCTGGGGCTGATTGATCTTGAAACAGCAGTTGACTTTCACCCCATGGATTTAAAAAAAATCAGGCAGCCGAGCCTTGCAGGCACGCCAACTTATATGACCCCTTCGCACATGTTTAAAAATGCGATCTTAGATCAGGTTTTTGATGAAGGCGCGATCCGCATATTGTACCTTCAGGACTGGTTCGCTGCCATGGGAATGATATACAGGGTGGTCAGGGGCAAAACCTTATTTAACAAAACAGCCAAATTGATCCCTCAAATCATGCAGATCAAAAAAAAAGCCATACGCCAGGGAAAATACCTGCCGGACATAATGAAAAATATCAGCTGGGGCTTCTGGAAATCTGCGAACACCGAATTTAATAACAAAATAGAACGCAATCAATCAAAATTTGCATCCCTTTATTTGAATTTACCGCGACACTTAATTGTGATGTTAAAAGATGAAATTCAGATCGAAAAAGCTGAAATGGAAAAACTTGGTCAGTTTAATAGAATGATCAAAAATCAAATGACATGCGATGAGTTACTCTATGTACTGTTCAACATTGTATATCATGCCATGTATCGGCAATCCTGGTCAAATCGGAAACTGCCCGGATAGGAATAAAACGGATAAAAACTTTGATTTATTTAGCCATATGAGATAGCAACAACTGCTCTAAAGCATTGTAATTTTTTATGATATCGTCATATACACCTTCAGTGTCCCCCAGTTTACCATTCCTCGCCAGAACCAATAGTTGATGATTAAGTTCCTGAAGCCTTTTGGCTGAAATATTTGCCGCAGCACCTTTAAGGGTATGGGCTGCCCTTTCAACCATCTCCACATCTTTGCTTTTTATGCCCGCATTGAGATCCGCCAACAGACTGGGGGTGTCTTCAAGAAAAATCTCTAAAACTTCCTTTAACAAAACCGTATCACCGTCAATCCGTTCCAGAAAATCTTCATAATCAAAAACCGGCTGATTTACATTTCTTTGATCATCATCTTTCATCATTAAAATTCTCTGTCTTTACGATGGGCAATGCAAGCATAAAACACTTTGATTACAGACTGTTAATTGTTCTTTTAAGGATCGGTTTCAAGACATCACATAACAAATCGAAGCATCCCTTGACTTGATTATTTTAAATAATTTTATATAATAAGAAATTATTATGAATCCGGTCAATAATAAAAATAAAACAATTAAAAAACTGATAAAACGGTTCTTATCAATTTTCAGGCATAATTTTGCAGGAATGGTATATGGGTCAGTTCAAATTCGACAAAAAAGATATTGATCAAATAAAAAATATTGGCTTAACCCAAGAGCAAATTTATTCCCAGATATCCATATTTAAGCAAGGCGCCCCGTATGTTAAATTAAATCGTCCCTGTACTGTCGGAGACGGCATTAAACGTTTTACCCCGGACCAAATTGAACAATCCCTGCATTTTTATATACAAAAAGCAATTAAAAAACAATTGGTTAAGTTTGTTCCCGCATCCGGAGCAGCCACCCGGATGTTCAAAACCCTGATTCAGGCCCGCAATTCTTACACCCATGCCCGGAGATTAAAACAAACCCGGCCGGATGCTGAGAATCTGCTGGAGTTGATGCGAAACTTCAATCGACTTGCTTTTTCTGAGGACATCAAAATATATTTGTCAAAAAAAAAGCCGGATGCTGAATCGCTTATCAAAGAGGGTGATTTCCACCAAACACTAAACATGCTGCTGACTGATCAAGGATTAAATTTGCCGGCACTTCCAAAGGCGCTGATCAAATTTCATTCTTACGGGGATCACACCCGGACCGCTTTTGAAGAACATCTTGTTGAAGCCGACGGGTATGTCAAAACCCGGACAAATGACTGCAACCTGCATTTTACAGTCTCTTCCTCGCATTATGACAAATTCAATGCGATTTATCATAAAATCAAAGACACCTATGAGCATAAATTCAATGCAAACTTTCATGTCAGCTTCTCTGTCCAGAAAGATAATACAAACACCATTGCCGTTGATCTGGATAACCGGCCGTATCGACTGGCAGACGGAAGTCTCTTTTTCAGACCCGGAGGTCACGGGGCTTTGATTGACAACCTGAATCAACTTGATGCGGATATCGTATTTATTAAAAATATCGATAATGTAGCCCATGATCGGTTTAAAGCGGAAATGATTAAATGGAAAAAAATCCTGTGCGGCCATCTTATCCATCTGCAAAAACAAATTTTTAATTTTTTAACCGCATTGCAAAAAGATCCGGTTACGCCGGAACTGATTCAAAACGCTTCTGAATTGATTGAAAAAGAGCTTTGTATCCATTTGCAGAAAAACGGTGAGCCCGACAGTTTGGAAAAAAAACGAACAACCCTTATTCATCTGTTAAATCGTCCCCTGCGGGTTTGCGGCATGGTGCCGAATGTAAAAGAGCCCGGCGGCGGCCCTTTCTGGGTTGAAGATAAAAAAGGCAATTTATCCATACAGATCATCGAAACTTCCCAGATCAACCCGGACGACCATCACCAGCAGGCTATTTTAAATAATGCGACCCACTTTAATCCGGTTGATATTGTCTGCGGTTTAAAGGACGTGCATGGAAAACCATTTGATTTATCGAAATATATTGATCATCAAACTGTCTTTATCGCGCATAAAGCAGAAAATGGTAAAGACCTCAAAGCCCTTGAACATCCCGGGCTCTGGAACGGCTCCATGGCGCACTGGAATACCGTTTTTGTGGAAGTTCCCCTGATTACCTTCAACCCCGTTAAACAATTTACCGACCTGCTCCGGGAACCCCATCAGCCGGGTTAA
>JAOZOL010000362.1 GCA_029933295.1 Desulfobacterales bacterium
CCTTCCACCTTCTTCCTCCAGCACCGCCTGGCATCGACTGCAAACTTCGGCTTTTCCGGGGCTGTCCCCCACACTGACATCATAAATCCAGCAGCGCGGACATTTTTTCCCAGGGGCGCGCTTTACATTAATTGACAACCCATCAATACCCGTCTCGGTAAATTCACCAACGGGATTTTTTTCGCAAACAAGCCTTGCATCTGAAACAATAAAGATTGACGCAAGGTCTTTTTCATAAGTATTTAAAAGCGCATGAAGTTCTTCTGAAACATTCAGGGTCAAAGCAGCATCCAAAGAATGCCCGATCTTTTTTTCCGCCCTTGAGTTCTCCAGAACTTTCGTCACTTCGCTTCGCACATCAAGAATTGATTCCCAACGGCCCGCCAGTTCATCGTTTTTCAATCCATTGTCAGGTGTTGGAAATTCCGACAAATGAATACTTGTGCGGGTATTGTCCGCATCCGGCATATAAGACCATACTTCTTCGGCCGTGAACGGTAAGATCGGCGCCATCAGCTTTGAAAGGCCGGCAACAATTTTATACATCACTGTTTGCGCACTTCTTCTTTTTTTAGAATCAGCAAAAGACGTGTAGAGCCGGTCTTTTAAAATATCGAGATAAAAAGCTGATAAATCAAGGGTGCAATAATTATAAAGTGAATGATAAACCACATGAAAGTCATAACTTTCATAGGCGGCAACGTTGCGTGTGATTAATTGCTGAAGTTTGTGCAGGGCAAATTGATCTATATCCGGCATCTCATCATAGGAAACGATGTGTTTTGCGGGATCAAAATCATAGAGATTGCCGAGAAAAAACCGGCAGGTATTTCGAATCCTCCGATACGCATCGCTTAATTGTTTTAAAATGGATTCTGAAATCCGAATATCATCTTTATAATCCGAAGCCGCCACCCATAGCCTTAGAATTTCAGCGCCATAACGGTCGATTACCTTTTTAGGCGCAATGACGTTGCCGATGGACTTGGACATCTTTTTTCCTTTACCGTCCACCACAAACCCGTGGGTCAGCACTGTCTTGTATGGAGCGCTTCCTTTAAATCCAACCGCCGTCAGTAATGAACTGTGAAACCATCCCCTGTGCTGGTCACTCCCTTCAAGGTATAAATCAGCCGGCCATCTTAAGCTGGGTCGCTCTTCCAAAACAGCAGCATGGCTGACACCTGAATCAAACCAGACGTCCAGAATATCCGTTTCTTTGACAAACTCGTCGCTGCCGCAGGATTCACAGACGGTACCTTCTGGAATAAAATCTGAGATCTCTTTTTCAAACCAGATGTCCGCGCCGTTTTCATTAAACAACGAATAAATGCGGTCAATGATTTCCTGATTGATATGAAGGTGATTGCATTTTTCGCAGTAAAACACGGTGATCGGAACCCCCCAGGACCGCTGTCTCGACACGCACCAGTCCGGACGGTTTTTGATCATCCCGTAAATTCTTTCTCTGCCCCATGACGGTATCCATGTGACCGTATCAATGGCCTCAAGGGCCTTTTGCCGCATATTGGTTTTATCCATGGAAATAAACCACTGGGGGGTGGCGCGAAAAATAACCGGCTTCTTACATCGCCAGCAGTGCGGATATGAATGGGTAATCTTTGCCGAAGCAAGAAGCGCGTTGTTGGACTCGAGTGTTTCAATAATCTGGGCATCTGCCTTAAACACGAACTGCCCGGCAAACGACTCCACCTCGTCTGTAAAACACCCATTATCATTAACAGGTGAATAGGCGTCCAGCCCGTATTTATTTCCGGCATCAAAATCCTCCCGTCCATGGCCGGGGGCAGTATGAACGCATCCGGTCCCGGCTTCAAGCGTCACATGGGTGCCAAGAATAATAAGGGATTTTTGATCATATAACGGATGCCGGCAATGTGCGTTTTCAAGATCCCCGGGGTTGATATCAACAAGCATGGTGTAATCAGCAACACCAAACGTTTCCATGGATTCTTTTACAAGATCTTTGGCAAGAATATAGACCTCACCGGTATTCGTCTCCACGGCTGAATAGGTAAAATCCGGATGAAGCGCCACGGCCAGATTTGCCGGGAGCGTCCATGGTGTGGTGGTCCAGATCACCATAAATACTTTTTTACCTGAAAGTACGGCGATTTTTTGGCTTATATCATCAATTAATTCAAATTTAACATATATTGATGGTGAGGACTCATCAGCGTATTCGATTTCAGCTTCAGCCAGGGCGGTTTTACAACTGCAACACCAGTAAATCGGTTTTTTGCTTCGAAACAGACTCCCGTCAAGGGCAAGCTCCGCGCATTTTTTGGCGATAATGGCTTCATATTTATGTGCCATGGTCAGATACGGATCATCCCATTTACCCATAACACCTAAGCGTTTAAATTCCTCGCGCTGAATATCCACATATTTATCCGCATATGTCCGGCATTCACGCCGGATCTCGACCGTGGACATATCCTTTTTTTTAGACCCCAGCTTTTTATCCACATTGTGTTCAATGGGCAGACCGTGACAATCCCAGCCGGGAATATAATCCGCATCATAGCCCTGCATCTGTCGGGATCGTACAACAATGTCCTTTAAAATTTTATTTAATGCGGTACCAATATGAATATTGCCGTTTGCATAGGGCGGACCGTCATGCAGAACAAAGGATTGACGACCTTTTGATGCCGTTCTTACCTGATCGTAGAGTTTGTCATCTTCCCATTTTTTAAGCTGTTCCGGCTCGCGATTGGCCAGATTGGCTTTCATGGGAAATTTGGTTTTCGGAAGATTCAAAGTTTCTTTGTAATCCATTAAAAAAATTCCTCCAGAATCGGATTTGTTTTAATACCTGAATTTTGCATGAAAATTGATAAGAACTTCCAACGAACTGAGTCTCCATATTAAATGTAGTTGACCAAGTTTGTTGCATAAACAGTGGTGAAACGTCACCATGAAAAGCTTTTTATCAATTGAAAAT
>JAOZOL010000363.1 GCA_029933295.1 Desulfobacterales bacterium
CATTGCCTGTTTATTATTCTTCCGATTTCTTTTCACTTTTATCCAGTTGTTTTTTCAGCCATTCGATGGAAGAAACGGAAACGATATTCAGTTTATAAAAGAGCCTCACATCCACACGGAAATCGTAACTTCCTGCATTACGCCCGTAACCAGATGCATTGCCGCTTAACTGAGGATCGTTCACGCCGTAACGGGTTTCGGCAAATACTTCAAACGAATCCCACAGTGTTCTTATACCCACAGTGAGTAATTGTGATGGAGACTGTGCCTTACCTCCCCACAGGTAGCTGTAATTAGCATGAACTGTCAGTTTTTCACCGATGATGTCGTAAGCAGCCGAAGTTGTGAATATGTTTGTCTCTGTCGGAATCTCGTAAGCAAAGTTCCAGCTCGATACATTGATAAAGTCGTGCATATCCTGGGTAGCGGAATCCGGCAGCACCTGTGTATATCTGTACCAGGTTTGCTGGGCGTTGATGTGGAAGTTGCTCCATGTCAGTCCAAAGTGCACAGCCGCGGCCAAACGATCACCTTTTTCATCGGTTGTCCTGTTGTAAATTTGTCCGTACATGCCCGACAGGCCTGCCTTCATATTCCAGTTTTTGCCTGAAGGGCTCACTTCCAACCGTCCATTGAACTGGTTGACCTCTTCGTTTTTCTTTGCCACAGGAATCAGATAGTCGTCGCTTACATCTCCTGAGAAAATGTCCGTATCGTATCTGCCAGGGTTTGAAGGAGAAAACTGTTGGTTTTTAAAGAAGCCGGCATCAAAACGAAAGATCCCATAGGTGCCTGCCCATGTGAATCCATAATCATAATCATCCTGAAGGCCAACATAGAAAGTAATGTTGCCCCAATCGTCAAACGGCTGGTACCCATAACCGAAAGGTACAGAGGTCTGGCCGAGTTTCAACCTGTTTTTTTCATCAATATTAAATCCCACATAAAGGTGTGTTGCCATGTTCCAGCCTTCATAAAAACGATACTGGACAGCCGCAAAAAACCTTTTGTCTACATCTGTTTGCGCCCATAATCTAAAACTGTCGAACCGGAGGCTTCCCTTGGTGGCATTATCCCCTGTAACCCAATTACGGTAGTTATAATAAAACATGCCAGTGATGCCAAAATAATCAGTAGTATTCAACATGTCAATAGGTCGTTGCTGTGCTTTTGCCGGGATGGAAAAAAGAATTCCGAAAAAGGCCAGCAGAAAGATCTTATTCAGTTTTTTCATCTTTATTCTCATCTTTTGTTTTCGGATCAATTTTTTTGATGGATATTCCGGTAAATCCCAGAAAAATAGCGATTACCGGATTAATCAGGTTGAAAAAAGCAAACGGCAAGTAGGCAAAAGTAGCTACGCCAAGTGTTCCTGCCATATATGCACCGCATGTATTCCATGGTACCAGGGGTGAAGTCAAAGTTCCCGAATCTTCGAGCGTACGGGATAAATTTTCAGGAGCAAGGCCTCTTCGTTCATATTCCATCTTAAACATCCTTCCGGGTAACACTATCGACATATACTGGTCAGATGCCACAATGTTAATGCCTATGGCCGTAAATACAGTGGTTGCAATCAACGACCCTGTGTTGTGAACCATCTTTAGTAAAGTTTTCACCAGCCTTTTCAGCATGCCGGTTTCTTCCATCACCCCGCCAAACATCAGAGCAGAAAGAATCAGCCAGATAACTTCAAGCATCGAATTCATGCCGCCCCGGTTCACCAGCTGGTCAATGGATTCGTAGCCTGTTGAAGTTGAAAATCCGGTGTACATGGCTTTCCAGACGCCTGCAATCATGATCATAGGTTTGGACAGGTCGGTTCGGCCAACAAACTGTACGATCTGATCAGGTTGAAATATAACAGCAAAAATTCCACCGGCCAGTGCGCCGAGCAGGATGGTTGGAAAAGGGCGCATCTTAAGTACAGCCAATACAATGACCACCAAAACAGGTATCAGCAACCACCACGATGTATTAAAATTTGCTTCTATGGCAGCAAGGGTCTGATCTTTAATGATAAGGTTGCCTTCTGCCGTTGAATACAAACCGATAATTGTGAAGAGTACTAGTGCAATGACTATGCTGGGTACTGTTGTCCAGAGCATATGTTTTATATGATCGTACAAATTGGATCCGGCAACAGCGGGGGCCAGATTTGTAGTGTCGGATAAAGGAGAAAGTTTATCCCCGAAATAGGAACCGCTCACAATGGCACCGGCTGTAATGCTTAGCGACATATCCATTCCGTGTGCTATTCCGATTAATCCAACACCAATCGTTCCAACGGTTGTCCACGAGCTTCCAATGCTGGCCGCTACAACTGCCGAAACGATGACTACTGTCGGATAGAAAATTTTAGGAGACAATACCTGAAGGCCATAATATATCATTGTAGTCACCGTGCCACTCATTACCCAGGTACCAATTAGGGCACCAACGGCAAGCAAAATAAAAATGGCTCCCATGGCCTGGCTTATACTTTTAACGACTCCCTTACCCATATCATCCCACGTATGCCTGTTTTTTAAACCAATAACAGCTGCCACAAGACTGCTGAATGTTAAAGCAATCTGGTTAGGGCCCCACGAAGCATCTTCGCCAAATAAATAAACGGCAAGAGTTAAAAGACCGATTAGAAATAACATAGGTATTAAGGCATCCGTCAGGGATGGATCTTTTTTTGTTTTGGTTGTCATAAGAAATTATTTAACGTATGAAAGGCATGCTTCAAATATATAAAAATTATGAAAATATTCCGGAAGGGAAATAGGATTAGTGAATAAATAACATTAATCGGTCATAAAATCTTGAATCGCACACGGAAGAAGAAAAGGACACTCCTTGTATAAAAAACGCCAGTCATATTAAAAGCGGTAATAGAATAGCCGCTTGTCATTAGGTGTGTGCTTAAATTTAAAAATGATTTACCTTTGCATCGCAAATCATTGAGAACAATTCCTTTAT
>JAOZOL010000059.1 GCA_029933295.1 Desulfobacterales bacterium
ACCACACGGCCATTGACGATTGTATACACAGCCCTTCCCGTAAACTCCCATCCATCAAACGGAGAATTTTTACTTTTTGAATAACCGCGGTCAACATTATATGTCCAGGTCCGGTTGGGGTCAATAATCGTCAGATCGGCTGCTGATCCGACCGCAATATCATTGGATAGTCCGAAAAACCGGGCGGGATTTTTAGACATCTTTTTGATCAACATCTCAAAGGATATTACCCCGTCTTCAACCAGTTTAAGTCCTAATGACAAAGATGTTTCAAGGCCGATGATGCCATTGGCCGCCTTATCAAATTCAACTTCTTTTTCTACAATCGAATGGGGCGCATGGTCCGTTACAATCATATCAATGGTTCCATCTGCAAGCCCGTCATGGATCGCTTTTTTGTCTTTTTCGGATCTAAGCGGCGGATTCATTTTCATATTCGTGTTATATTCGCAAACCGCTTCATCCGTCAGCGTAAAATAATGGGGTGCGGTTTCAGCAGTAACAGCAATTCCTCGCTTTTTCGCATCACGAATCGCGCAAACTGATTCTTTCGTACTGACATGAGCAATATGGACAGCAATGCCGGTTAAGTCACTTAAGGCGATATCCCTTGCGACCATAACACTTTCTGCGGCATTGGGAATTCCGGAAAGACCCAGCCGGGTTGCCGAAATGCCCTCATTCATCACGCCAGCTGAAAGATCATATTCCTCACAATGTGATATAATCTTTAAACCCACGCCTTTTGAATATTCAAGGGCCCGGCGCATCAGTTGCGAGTCGGAAACCGGAAAACCATCATCTGAAAGCGCGACGGCACCGGCTGCTTTAAGTTCTCCGTATTCGCTTAATTCCTGTCCTTTGAGTCCTTTACTGATGCCGGCGACCGGATGCACGTTAACGGATCGGCATTGCGCAGCCGTCCTGATGATATATTCAGTAACCTGCCGATTATCATTGACCGGGTTTGTATTGGGCATACAGCAGATTGAAGTAAATCCCCCGGCGGCTGCGGCATTAATTCCTGTTTCTATGGTTTCCTTATATTCTTCACCAGGCTCTCTTAAATGCACATGCATATCAATCAATCCCGGGACAACAATACAGCCTGTTGCGTCAATAATCCGATCTGACTGTTTTTCATTCCCAGGCATATTATCACAGGATGGCTTGAATTCCGGCTCTTTCAACGCTGATATCCTGCCATCCTTGATGAAAATATCAGTCACCGCATCCATATGGTCCGGGTCAATAACATGACCACCCTTAATGATCATCTGCATGTCTAATCCCTCCGGCAAGCAAATATAAAAGGGCCATTCGTAACGCAACGCCGTTGGTCACCTGATCCAGAATAACTGAATTCACATAGTCGGCCGCTTGGGAAGAAATTTCCACGCCCCGGTTAAGCGGCCCCGGATGCATGATCATCACATCCGGTCTGGAATCCTTTATCCTCGATAATGTCAATCCGTATCTGCTTGCGTATTCACGCTCTGAAGGAAACAAAAAACGCTGCTGCCTTTCTTTTTGAATCCTGAGCATCATAATCACATCTGCCCCGTCAATGACTTCGTCCATATCATTGAAAACAATGGCGCCTAAAGATTCGATCCCCACCGGAATCATTGTCGGCGGCCCTGCAATCCTGACTTTTGCGCCCATCTTGGTAAACCCGACGATATTGGATCGGGCCACCCGGCTGTGTGATATATCTCCGACAATAGCTATATTCAGACCCTTCAGATCGCCCTTTTTTTCTCTAACGGTCATCATGTCAAGCAGGGCCTGAGTGGGGTGTGCATGCATGCCGTCACCGGCATTAATAATTGAGGTTGAAATTCTTTTCGCCAGTAAATAAGGCGTACCGGCCGATGAATGACGAATTACAATTACGTCCGGGTTCATGGCTTCAAGATTTTTTGCCGTGTCCACAAGGGTCTCCCCTTTTATCAGACTGCTGGCAGATGCGGAAATTGAAATTGAATCCGCAGACAGCCGCTTTGCCGCCACATCAAATGATATCCGTGTCCGGGTACTTGGCTCGTGAAAAAACAAAACAATAGTTTTGCCCCTTAAGGTCGGGACCTTTTTAATCGGTCTTTGGGAAATCTCTTTCAGCCCGTCTGCGGTATTCAAAATGAGTTGAATTTCATCAACCGAAAGGGATTCAATATCAAGAATATCTTTTCTGTTCCATGTCATGATATGTTCGCTTTATTTTAGCCCCTATTTTAACATTGATCCGATTCTTCCCCACCTGACGCCGAAATTATCACTGTCCCATGACCAGTATATAATAAACGCTTTGCCCTTAATAGCCTTTTCGCCCACAAACCCCCAAAACCGGCTGTCATAGCTGTTATCCCGGTTATCGCCCATAACGAAATATGAATTTTCCGGTACGGTCACCGGACCGAAATTATCTCTTTGGTTCATTTGAGCAGGAATTATATTTGGGTCCGAATGAACACCATGATCAACACTTAATTGGACGTTATTGACAAAAATCTTTTTATTTCTAATCTTCACCGTATCCCCGGGCACGCCGATAACCCGTTTGATAAAATCCTTACCCGGATCTTTGGGGTATTTAAAAACAATAATATCTCCGTTAGTTGGTTCCGTAACCGGTATAATCTTGGTCATTATAAAGGGAAGTTTTACGCCATATATAAATTTATTCACTAAAATATGATCGCCGATCTGCAGTGTCGGCTTCATGGAGCCGGAAGGGATTTTAAAAGCCTGTACAACAAACGTCCGAATAAATAACGCCAGAATGACCGCAATGACAATGGCCTCTATATTTTCCCTGAGCTTACCCTTTGCTTTGATATCTTTTTTTATCTCTGTTTTCATCGTTGCTGTTTTGACATTCAAACCTGTTCTCCCTCACCTTTCTATATTTTTTTATAAACTCATCAATTTAACCAACCGGCAATGTAAACTGGGGTTCACCCAGTGTAAATTTCTCCTGTTTGATCCATTTTTTTAATATTTCCGCTATTTCCCTTGCCTTTGAGACACTGGAAAGGGGGACGGTGGGGGTATCCTTGCCTTTGAACCGAATCATGCCGCCTTTTAATTCATCATAAGTGACATACCCGTAATTCTTATTTATCCCATTGGGATAATCGTTGCCGTAATCAACAATCTGAACGGGAATATCTTCATCTGATACAGCCGTAAATTGTGCCATCTCTTCGTTTAATATCGGTATGGGCACGCCCATGCCAACGGCAAGGGAATTGCCGTAACCCAAAATACTGACCCCCACAACCCATTCCGGCTTCATCTGCTTGATATCGCCCATGACCCATATGGTTCCAGCGGGTGTCTTTGGAATTCCTTTTTCAGTCCGTTCAGCGGAAGGATTATGTTGCGTCCCGTGCCATGTCACATAACCTTCACCGCCGCCGAGAAAAATACGGGTACCAAGTCCGATTGTTTTATAATACGGATCATTAAAAAGCGGACTCAACTGCCCTGAGGTTGAATAATTGGCATTTCCGGCCTTGGGTTTTAAGGTTCCCATATAGGTATAAATGGTTTTTCCGGTAAGATTCACCGCACAATTATAATTCTGATACCCGTTTCGCGGATTACACAACGTTGCCTGGCGAAGGTCGGCAAGTTTAACATCCTTTTCCAACTCCTTGTTCGGATAACACGAAGTCCCGTATGATTTGGCTTTTAAATGAACCTTTTTGCCTGCTAAAAGGTCATGAATTACATGACCGCCGCCGTAATTAAACTCTCCGGGCCATACTTTATTTAATGGATCATCTTCACATGGCTCTGTGGCCCCGAGATAACAGTCAACCGCTGCCAGGCCGGCATATGCCGGAACATTATTAAACCAGACCTTGGACGTTTTTATGGTCGGCACGCTCTGGCCAATATTAATAAAAGCCCCGGAAGAACACATGGGGGCAAAAGTTGCGGTGGTAACTACATCCACATGCTTTGCCGCACCTACCGGACCTTTGTCTTTTACAATATCAATCATCTCCTCTGCGGTAACAACAACCACATCGCCGGATCTGATTTTATCATTAATCTCTTTATATGTTTTATTTACTTTAAACTTTGCCATTTATTCATGAACTCCCATAAATCAGTTAAGCATGGACGTAACCGTCGCAATCTTGCCGGTAATATTATTCTTTATCCATGCCGCATCCCACCATTCAACGGGATTGACAAACATGTGGTCAATAAACATACCGAAATGAAGATGATCACCCCCGGCCAAACCGGTTGTGCCGGTGTAACCGATAATATCACCTTTTGCAACCATCTCACCCGGATTAACCGTCATTCGGCTGAGGTGGGCATAAATGCTGAACAAACCAAACCCGTGATCAATGCAAACCATGTTCCCATAAATTCCGACCACTCCTGAAAATACAACCTTGCCCCGATTAGCCGCAGGAACCGCCGCATGCTTTATGGAAGCCAGATCAATTCCCATGTGAACCGCTTTGTCAATTACATTTCCCTTATACTTATATGAACGATGGTCCGCAAAAGATGCTCTTCTGGCTGAATTGGGCAGGCGGCCGAATGCACCTTCCCAGTATAACCGGTTTTCGGTTTTTTTTCCGTTTTCCAGTATGAAATGATTATTCTTCCGTCGCAGCTTGTTATTTATAAAAATAAATTTATCCACAGCAGATAAATTATCATCCCATCCGTCACTGTCCCGAAATTCCGGCAATTTCCAGTTTAAAAAATCATCAGATATATTTATGACATCATTTTTGATTTTTTTTTGAAGAACGTGATGATAAAATCCACTTCTTGCCGTATTGCCTGCTGAATCAATCGCTTTTACATAGAAATCCGTTCCGGAATTATCATCATAAGCAAGGGCAAAAAAAGCCAGATAAATATCTTTGTCTTTAAAATAACCGGAATAACCGGGGAAAAAATTCTGCCCAATATAAACACCGCTTTTTTGACAGGGTTCGGACAACATATAAACCACAAGACCCGAACCACCTTGACTGACGTTATGCCGGGTGCTTAAAATTGATAATTCAGGCGGCTTTGTATCAAATACAATCTCTTTTTCTATGTAAGTCCGGTTCCCCTTCCACCAGTCCCGCCAGGAATGGTCCCATACAGCGATCCGTAATTTTGCCGGCCCGTCGGATATTTTTAATTTTTTCGCTTTAATACCGACCTTAAAAGGAACACGATGAACACTCCCTTTTGGGATAATGCCCCGGGTTTTATATTCTTTATCGAAAAGAACCGTTTCTTTTCCGTCCTTTAACAGCCCGATCCATAACTTTTTCACACCGCTCTTTTCATCAAATGCATATCCGGATATGTCAATGTCGGCAGGAACGATGGTTGATAAAAGGTCTATGGTTACTTTTGGTTTTTCGCCTTCAAATTTTATGATAAGGAGTCCTGCTGCCGGCAATATAATTACCAGACAAAGGATGACGATCAACCATGTTTTAAGTCTTTTCCCTTTTTCTTTTCTTTTAAACGTCATTACAGATTCTCCTAAAGGCACCATCAGCAGATAAATTAATTTTATTTAACAAGTAAATCGTCTGTTAGCAAGGCCTTATTTTCGTTTCTTGACTTTTCAAAATGCGCAGGGTAACAGGTGCATATACTTTTTTGTATTGTACCCTTCCGGCAACTCTATATCATGTCTTAAGGAGGCATAATGGTAAATCCGGTACAAATTAACGGCATTAGAATAGGCCGTCCCGAGCCCTTTGTTTTGATTTCGGGTCCTTGCGTTGTTGAAGGTGCGCAAACCACTTTTGATATTGCCTTTGCCATTAAACAAATCACAGACAGGCTTGAGATCCCGTTTATATTCAAAGCATCCTATGACAAAGCCAACCGGACGTCTATTCATTCATTCAGAGGTCCGGGAATCAAACAGGGGCTGGAGGTGTTATCCCATATCCGCAAAGAACTCAACGTGCCGATCATTTCAGATGTTCATCAGGTCAGTGAAGTGGATATGGCCGGTCAAATTTTAGATATCATTCAAATTCCTGCTTTTTTATGTCGTCAGACTGACCTGCTTGTGGCGGTCGCTAAAACCGGAATACCTGTAAATGTAAAAAAAGGCCAATTCCTTGCGCCCTGGGACATGAAAAATGTGGTGGAAAAAATTTCATCCGCCGGGAACACCAAAATCATGATAACCGAACGCGGTGTTTCCTTTGGGTATAATAATCTGGTTTCTGACTTTAGAAGTATCAAAATTATGCAGGAAACCGGCTATCCGGTGATATTTGACGCCACCCACAGTGTTCAGCTCCCAGGTGGTGCAGGATCAAGTTCCGCCGGACAACGTGAATTTGCACCAGTACTGGCCAGGGCCGCCATCGCGGCCGGAGCTGACGGCATATTTATTGAAACTCATAAAGATCCGGATAAGGCACTTTCAGACGGCCCGAATTCCATAAAACTTGAAGACTTGGAAAATCTCCTGATTCAATTAAAAGCCATTGAAAAAGCATTACAGTAAAAATATACATTTCAATAAATTATGCAAATTATTTAAAGCGTTAAATTAGACAATGACATCTTTAAAACTAAACCAAATAAAGCTTTTGCTCCTTGATGTGGATGGCGTTCTGACCAGCGGACATATTATCTATTCCAATGCCGGTATGGAAACAAAAGCATTTCATGTCAAAGACGGCCTTGGCATAAAATTATTAATAAATGCAGGCATTGACATCGGTATTGTTACGGGCAGAAAATCTGAAGCGCTGCTTCAGAGGTGCAATGACCTTGGCATCACACTGATATTTGATGGCATCAAGGAAAAAGGAGCTGTCCTGGATACCATCCTTGCCCGGACCGGCCTTTTGGCAAAGCAAGTGGCATTTATGGGAGACGATCTGCCGGATATTTCCTTATTGAAAAAAGTCGGGGTCAGCGTTGCAGTGGCCGACGCCCATGAAAATGTAAAAAAATCAGTTGATATTATAACGCATAATAAAGGCGGAAACGGTGCTGTAAGAGAGTTATGCGAAATGATACTGAAAGACAATGGCTTATGGGATAATATCATAGAAAATTGCATATAAAACAATCACATACGCCTCGCAAAGTAAACGTCTTCTTATACTCCGTCATTATATTGCTTATCAGTCTGATCCTTGCCGTTTTTATCCGGCATAAAATGATTTCAAAAAATACCACCACCCCCCTGCCGCCGGAAAACACTGAAGCAACCCTTTCCATTAAAAAATTCCATCATACCGCCACCAAAAACGGAAACAAACAGTGGTTTCTTGAAGCAGATTCAGCACAATTTTTTGCTGAGAAAAATATGGCCCGTTTAACGGATATTTCTGTTACATTTTACTTAGAGGACGATCAAAATATTTTTTTACGCGCAGACAAGGGGCAGTTAAACACGAAAACCAATGATATGACGATAAGCGGAAATGTTGTCGTCACCATGCCGCAATACACGCTTAAAACCGAAAGCTTGAATTATCATCATCACTCGCATATAATAAATATTAATTCTCCCGTCAAAATCACCAGTTCGTCTATAACGCTGACGGCAGACACCATGTCGTATAAAATGAAATCCGGTGTTTTAAAATGCATTGGAAACGTGAAAGGAACATTTCTTGAAAATTTTGCATGGTAAACAAAAATCAACCAGTATTACTATTGCGGGTTTTGTTATTTTAATGATCAGCGTAATATTAGTTCCGATCAAGGGTTTTGGGGGAATCGGAGGAGAAGTCCCTTCTGAAACAGCAAATAAAAAACTGGATATTACGTCAGATAAGCTTGTATCCAACCAAAATGAGCTATATATTACTTTCATCGGACATGTTATAGCGATTTATGGCACAACAACGCTCAACTCCGATAACCTGAAAATTTTCTACAGAAAAGATGACGACGGTAAAAAAACTCCTGACAAGGAAAATATCAAAAAAATCGTTGCAACAGGAAATGTGACCATAGAATTGCAAGACGGCACTGCAGAATGTGATCGGGCGGAATATCTGATAAAAACAAAAACTATTACATTAACGGGTAAAAACACCCGGATACGAAAAGAAAAAAACTATATAACAGGTAAAAAAATAATAATTCATCAGGACACCGGACAAATTATTGTTGACGGAAATTCCGACACACGGGTCAATGCGATATTTCATCCGGAAACTGATACGCAATTTTTTGATTTAAAATGACAACGCTGATTTTAAAAAATCTTGTAAAAACATATAATGGCAGGCGGGTTGTGGACGCTGTTAACCTTAACATTAACAGCGGAGAGGTTGTCGGCCTTCTTGGCCCCAACGGCGCCGGTAAAACCACCACCTTTTATATGACAATCGGCATGATTAAGCCGGATAGTGGCAGTGTTTATCTTGATAGCGAGGAGATAACCGACTTTCCCATGTTTAAAAGAGCGCGAAAAGGAGTCGGTTATTTGCCGCAGGAACCATCTGTTTTTAAAAAACTGACGGTAAAAAACAATTTAATGGCGATACTTGAATCCTTATCCATTTCAAAAACCGATCAGTTAAAAAAAGCAGACGCCCTTTTAGAAGAGCTTGGCATTAAACATCTTTCCGATCAGAAAGCCTCCGTCCTTTCCGGGGGTGAAAGACGCCGGCTTGAAATTACCCGTGCCCTTGCAACGGACCCCTCATTTATATTGCTCGATGAACCGTTTGCGGGCGTTGATCCCCTGGCCGTCATTGACATTCAAAATATTATCAAACACCTGGCAAAACGGGGGATCGGGGTTGTGATATCAGATCATAACGTCCGTGAGACACTCGGAGTATGCGATAATGCTTATATATTGAATAATGGACAGCTTATTGAATCCGGCGATCCGGCAACAATTGCAGCAAGCCCAACAGCACGACAAATATATCTAGGGTCTCAATTTAAATTATAAAAATGGCATTCGAACTTCAACAAAATCTTCGCCTTCAACAACAGCTGATCATGACCCCCCAGCTGCAGATGGCCATCAAGCTTCTGCAGCTTTCAAAACTGGAACTGGTTGAAATGATCCAGATGGAGCTTGAAAACAATCCAACCCTTGAAGATTCCCGGGAAACTTCCTCAGAACAGGAAACGTCTTCGGAAAAAGAAAACGAAACAACAGATAAAGAAGCGGGCACGACAAAGGAAGTTTCCATTGATGAAAAATTTGAGAGTTATCTGGACTGGCATCACTATATAGATGAATATAATTCCACCGGAAAAATCCATTTCGAAGGCGAAAAAAAGGATGCTTTAAATTTTGAAGCATTTACGGCAAACAGAACATCCCTGGCTGATCATCTCCGATGGCAACTTTTAATGACCCAACCCACTTTAGAAGAAGAAGAGATCGGAAGCCTGATTATCGGCAATACTGATAAGGACGGGTATTTAGACATCTCTGTTGATGAAATTGGCCAGATCAGCAACGCTAAGCCCGAAAAAATTCGCCAGGTTCTTTCCCTGATGCAGTCATTTGATCCACCCGGCATTTGCGCGTCGGATCTAAAGGAATGTCTTTTAATACAAACAAAACAACTGGGTATTGAAGATGCACTCATAACAGATATTATCCATCATCACCTGAAAGATCTTGAGTCAAAACGATATAAAAATATTGCAAAGGCACTGAAAACTGATATCGATCATGTAATTTTAGCGGTAGATTTCATCAAAAACCTTGATCCTAAACCCGGCGACAAATTCAGTGATGAGGAACTCCGCTACATTACCCCGGATGTTTATGTATACAAAGAAGGGGATGAGTATTTAATTTTTTTAGATGATGATGATATGCCGAAACTGCATATTAATTCATATTACAAAAAAGCGGTGCAACGGGGAGAGAAAATTGCCCCTGACACAAAAGCGTATCTGAAAGATCGTCTTCGATCTGCAGAATGGCTGATTAAAAGCATTCAACACCGTAAAAAAACCATATATAACGTCATGGAAAGCATTATTAAATTTCAACGCGATTTTTTTGATAACGGCATTGCACATTTAAAACCCATGGTGCTTCGTGATGTTGCCGATGATATTGAGATGCATGAATCAACGATCAGCAGGGTGACCACCAATAAATATGCGTATACGCCCCATGGAATTTTTGAATTAAAATTTTTCTTCAACAGCTCAATCAATCGATCCAATGGTGGAACCATTGCATCCGCCAGCGTGAAGGAAAAAATACGAAAGCTTATTGAAAATGAAACTCCGAAAAAACCGTATAGTGATAAAAAAATTTCCAAACTTTTAGAAGAAAATGACATTTATCTTGCACGACGCACTGTGGCAAAATACAGGGAAATGTTGGGAATTCTACCTTCAAGCAAACGAAAAAAATTTTAAGGAGGCAAAATTTATGCAGACATCCGTAACATTTAAAAATTTAGATCCCTCCGACAACCTTAAATCTTATGTCGCAAATAAACTGAACAAACTCGACAAGTTGCTTGACAATCCGGCTGAGGCCAATGTTGTTCTTTCTGTAGAAAAAATACGACATATTGCAGAAATCAAAGTAACCGGTGACAGGCTTAATATCAACTGCCGGGAAAAAACAAACGACATGTATTCATCCATTGATATGGCCCTTAACAAACTTGAAAAACAAATCAAAAAAAGCAAACAAAAAATAAAGAGCCATCGCCAGGGTGCACGATCAGAGTTTAAAGAAAAACAATCGGCGGCAGAGGCAATGGCGCAAACACCTTTTGATGAAAATATCGAACCGGGCATCAGAGTCCGGAATATTGATTTTAAACCCATGGATATCGAAGAAGCAAGCATGCAAATAAATCTTGTTTCCGATAATTTTATTGTGTTTACCAACGCACGAACAAATAAAGTAAATGTTTTGTATAAAAGAAAAGACGGAGAGTTAGGGTTAATCCAACCGCTAACGTGATTAAAATGAAAATACTCGACTTTTTAAATCAAAAAACGATCATTACGGAACTCAAAGCCACTGATAAAAAAGGGGTGCTTGAAGAATTAACCCTGCCGGTGTCCCAAATTACGGGGACAGATCATAAAGAGCTTGTCAGAGTTCTTATTGAAAGGGAGCGCCTCGGAAGCACGGGCATTGGAAAAGGCATAGGGATTCCCCACGGCAAATTAAAAGGTTTGGAATCCCTGGTTCTCGGGTTTGGCCTGAGCCGAAAGGGCGTGGATTTTGATGCCATGGACGGTAAACCGACCCACATTTTTTTTCTGCTTCTAACGCCGGAAAGTTCCACGGATCTTCATTTAAAACTCCTTGCCAGAATATCTAAAATTTTAAAAGGGGAATCATTTACGCAAAAAATTCAGCAGGCAGCGGATAAGGAGGAGGTTATTAATTTGATCCAGGGGGTTGACGAAGAATTTT